>JBKJYP010000146.1:0-11356 GCA_046715695.1 Actinomycetota bacterium
TCTCAACGGCGTGACAAGGGGACTCACGCTCCCTTCGCCTCGCCAGAAAAGGGTGCAACGACCGGCCCTCCGAGGACTCGAGGCCCCCTTTACCTTCCGAGACCGGCGGCGTGAGCACCGGAGCGAAGGTCAGGCGAGGAAGATCGCCGGCTCCGATATTAAGCCTCGTTAGGCGGCGCGGGCAAGGGGTGGAAGATGAGAGGGATGAGCCAAGTCGGCATCCTCCCCGACCAGGAGATCTTGCGCGAGGTCGTGGAAACCCTCGCGCCGATCGATCGAACGCCGTGCAGTGTTGGCGAGGCAGAGGCCGCCAGGTGGCTGGAGCAGATGTTCGGCAAACTGGGCTGCGAGGTGAAGGTCGAGCAGGAGACGGGGTGGGGACCGTTCCCTCCAACGTCCGTGGCACTGAGCATCCTCGGCGCGCTCGCCGCATGGCTCTCCCTCCGCGGACGGAGGGCGATCGCAGTTCTTCTCGCGGGTGTGGCAGCGGCCGGGATCGCGGATGAAGCCGGCAACGGCCCCCGGATCGTCCGGAAGCTGATGCGGCGACCCAAGGTGACGGCCAACGTCGTCGCCGAGGCGGGCGATCGCGCTTCCGGCAGGACCCTCGTAGTCCTTGCCCATCATGACGCACCTCAGACCGGCATCGTCTTCGATCAGAGCGGACCGAAGGCTCTGTATCGCCGGTTCCCAAGAGTGGGGAGATCGTTGAATCGCGGGGGCCGCCAATGGCTGCTGATCTTGGCCGGCCCAGTGCTCGCACTCCTGGCCGCGATCACCGGTCGCAGGGCGACCGCCAGGGCCGCACTCGTCCTGTCATCCGGGAGCGCCGGTTTCCTGGCAGACATCTGGAGAAGCCCAACCGTGGCGGGCGCGAACGACAATCTCTCTGGCGTCGCAGTCCTTGTCGGACTCGCGGACATGCTGGAACGTTCACCCGTCCCCGGCCTTCGTGTCCAGCTCGTCAGCTGCGGTTCAGAAGAGACGCTGCAAGATGGGATCAGGGCATTCATGGCTCGACATCGAGGTGAACTCGATAGGAGGCGAACGTGGTTCCTGAGCTTCGATACCGTCGGCTCGAGTGAGCTCGTCCTGGTCGAGGGGGAGTGTGCGCTCGTCAAAGAGACCTATACGGATCGGTCCTTCGCGAACCTTGTTGCTCAGGCGGCAGAGGAAGAAGGGTTCTTGAGCGAGCGAGGGTTCTACACGCGGGCCTCGACGGACGCGATCATCCCCAGTCGCGCCGGCTACCCAACGGCATCCCTGCTATCGATCGAGCCCTGGGGGATGCCGGCGAACTATCACCTCCGGACCGATACCCCGGATCGGTTGAACTACGACACCCTGGTTGCGGCGACGCGTTTGGCTTACGAAGTCGCTCGGGCTATCCCTGATCAGGCGTAGCTGGCAAAATGCATGCAGAGCATGTAAAGTGCATGTATGAAGCACGTGCAGATCCGAAATCTCCCCGATAGAACACACGCCATCCTGCGTCGCCGAGCGGCCGCCGCTGGGATGTCCCTTCAGGAATACCTGTTTGCGATCCTCAGGGAAACGGCTAGGCGCCCAACGGTGGCTGAGGTGCTGGAGCGAGCCGGCGAACGTTCAGGTGGTCGTCTGAGTCTTAATGAGTCGGCTTCCGTTGTCCGCGCGGAGCGTGCCGGTCATTGATCGTGGTCGACGCGTCGGTTCTGGCAACAGCTTTGGTTGATGATGGGGACGACGGTTCGATGGCCCGAAGTCGTCTTGGTCTCGACATAGATGTGCAAGCTCCTTATCTAGTTGACCTGGAAGTCATATCGGTGATCCGTCGCAAGGTAAGGGCAGGAGAGATCGATCAGCACCGCGCCGGCCTTGCCTTGAAGGACCTGTCTGACTTTCAGATCACCCGCTATCCGCACGTTGAGTTCGCTCACCGCATCTGGGAATTGCGTGACAACGTGACTGTTTACGATGCGGTCTATATCGCCCTAGCTGAGACTCTCGACTGCGTGTTCCTCACCGCTGACCGGGCTCTGGCGCGCGTCGCGCAACTGAACTGTGATGTCGAGCTGCTACGGGGAGCGGGGGACTCATGATCGATCGGCTGTTGG
The DNA here is from genome assembly GCA_046715695.1 of Actinomycetota bacterium. Lineage (GTDB taxonomy): Bacteria > Actinomycetota > CADDZG01 > CADDZG01 > WHSQ01 > DATLNM01. Next base: position 2,094 of record JBKJYP010000146.1, read on the forward strand.
TCTGAGGTGTCCCAGGCCGGCGGAAACGACTTCTTTCGTCCTCGACCTGAGCGCGGAACACGCATCCGTTGACGTGGTCGTTCACCAACCCCATCGCTTCCATAAAGGCATATACAGTGGTGGGACCGACGAAAGACCAGCCCCTGCGTTTCAAGTCCTTGCTCATCGCGGTTGCCTCGGGACTTGTTCCCATCTCGATGAGCGCAGCCCAGTTGGCTGTTGCCGATCGTGGTCTCTCGGCGGGTTCGAACGACCACACATAGGCGTTAAGACTGCCGAACTCATCGATCAATGAAAGACAACGCTTCGCGTTGTTGATCGTGGCTTCGATCTTGCCCCGGTGTCGAACTATCCCTGCATCGAGCAGGAGACGCTCGACGCTTCGGTGGTTGAAACGTGCTACCGACGCGATGTCGAACGACTTGAAGGCGCGACGGAAATTCTCTCGCTTGCGCAGGATGGTGAGCCAACTCAGTCCCGATTGGAAGCCCTCGAGCGAGATCTTCTCGAAGAGCCGAGCATCGTCTGCTACGGGCCGGCCCCATTCATCATCGTGATAGCTCTCATAAAGAGGATCGCTCACGCACCACCAGCAACGGCTGATGCCATCCTCGTCAGTGATCACGCCGCTCTTTGGTGGTTGCACCTGCCCAGCCTAGGTCGGTACGAAATGATCACGCACGAGGTCGCGGAAAGTGCCCTGTTACACTGCGAACAAGAAGCACATGAACCGAACGTTGTTATCGAGTCTGGGTAATCACCTGCGCCTCTCCTGACCTTCGTTCATAAGGGTAGGGGAGGTGTATTTCTTTGGAAAACGGAATCGTTAAGTCATTCGATGACGCCAAGGGTCAGGGCTGGATCGTCCCGACCGACGGCTCGAAGGACCTGTTCGTCCACCAGCGCAACATCTTGGGTGACGACATCAAGACGCTCCCGATCGACGCGAAAGTGAGCTACGAGTCGCGTACGAACGAGAAGGGTCTCGAGGCGATCAACGTATCGCTGACCAAGTAATACAAGCCGCATGAAGTCGAGGGGCCCCTTGGGGTCCCTCGCTTCGCGTCCGGGGTTGAAACAGCTGGGGCGATGATGTCCGATAACCGCTAGCGGAAAGCCCCCCATCCGGTCACCATGGTGACCGTGGACCTCGATGTCGATCGCTGTTTCGCCGCCTCGTCTGCCAAGGACGCCCGCTTCGACGGGATGTTCGTAACGGTCGTCAGGACGACCGGCATCTACTGCCGGCCGAGCTGTCCCGCCACTCCGAAGAGAGCGAATGTCGGCTTCCTGCCGACTGCGGCGGCGGCCCAACTCGCGGGTTTCCGTGCTTGCAAACGATGCCGGCCTGATGCCAGCCCGGGATCTCCCGAGTGGAACGTCCGGGCCGATCTCGTCGCGCGTGCGATGCGTCTGATCGCCGACGGATACGTCGACCGTGACGGAGTGGAGGGACTAGCGAAGCGCTTACACGTGAGTGAACGGCATCTCCATCGTCAGCTGATCACAGAGGTGGGGGCCGGACCTCAGGCACTCGCCCGCGCTCATCGTGCACAGACGGCCAGGGTCCTGATAGAGACGTCAGGCTTGGCCTTCTCCGAGGTCGCATTCGCCGCTGGGTTCGCGAGCATCCGCCAGTTCAACGACACGATCCAGAAGATCTATGCCGCCACTCCAACGGAGCTGCGGACGAAACATCAGACAGGAGCTTCGATGCCCGGCGAGATCGCGCTTCGCCTGCCGTTCCGGCGGCCGTTCGATGGTGAGGGACTGCTCCGGTTCTTCGGGCAACGTGCCGTGCCGGGTGTGGAGCTCTACGACGGCGCGACCTACCGGCGCTCACTCTCGCTTCCGTATAGCTCGGGCACGGCTGCCCTGTCGATCGCCGGCGATCATGTCGCGTGTGTGCTGCGCTTGGAAGACATCCGCGATCTGGCGGCAGCCGTTCAGCGCTGCCGCAGGCTGTTGGACCTCGATGCAGATGCAGCAGCGATCGACGAAGCCCTCGGCAGGGATAAGACCCTTCGGCCCCTCGTGCGAGCGGTGCCCGGACGCCGGGTACCGGGTGCGATCTCGGGCTTCGAGCTGGCAACGCGAGCCGTGCTCGGCCAACAGATCTCGGTAAAGGGCGCTCGTGCTCTCGCTGCGAAGCTCGTGGCCGCGTTCGGCAAACCCCTTACCTCTGGGACGGAGGGCCTCACGCATCTCTTCCCGGCCCCCGAAGCGATCGCCGACGCGGATCTGTCGATGCTAGGGATGCCGGGCGCTCGCCGTTCGACGCTCCAACATCTCGCTCGCGCGGTGGCTTCGGGAGACATCGATCTCGATGCCGGCGCGGACCGAGCGGAAACGCGATCGAAACTGCTGGCTCTGCCCGGCATAGGACCGTGGACGGCGGATCTCGTCCTCATGCGGGCGCTTGGTGAACCGGATGCGTTCCTTCCGACGGATCTCGGTGTCGTGCATGCGCTGCAGCGTTTGGGTGTCGAGGGCGATCCTTCGGAGTTGTCGGAGAGATGGCGTCCATGGCGCTCCTACGCGCTCCAGCACCTCTGGGGGAGCCTGAGCCCTAAACGGTCCTCATCGCCTCAAGCATCGGAGAGAGGGTTGGGGTGAGCCGGCGCGCGGTCTCGAACCACGAGTCGATCCTGGCGTGATCGGATTCGAGTCGTGACAGCATGTTGACGCCGAGATAGAAGGCAACCAACGCCGACGCGGCCTCTCTCTTCGGGATCAGCATCTCGAACGGCGTTCCGGCTAGGACCTTGTGGATGATGCCCTCGACGAAGGCGATCCACGGCTCCATGCGTTCCACGATGGCGGGACCGAGCTCCGGCTCCGAGAGGCTCCCCGCGACGAGCTCGGAGACGACAGTCATATGGCCGCTCTCAAGGTCCTCCTTGTAGATCGAAACCGCTACCTCGACAAGTTCTTCGATGGAGCCGGCATCGGCTGAGGCAGCCTGATAGCGCTCCATCCTCAGCTTGCTCGTGTGATCCAGGGCGGCGAGCCAAAGAGCGTTCAGTGAGCCGAAGTGGTAGTGGATCAACGCCTGGTTGAAGCCCCCGGTCGCGGCTATGGCCCGAGTGCTGGCCCGGGAGAAGCCCACCTCGACGAGTGTCGAGATGGCTGCCTGGATGATCTGCTCGCGCTTGGCCGAGCTTCTTTCTCCTTGATCGCTTCTACCTCTAGCCACGCCTCGACCTCCGCTTGCACTCATCTCTTCCATCGCTTGCGCTCATTGTTAATCATATGATTAAATCAAGTGACTAAGGCACTCGTATAAGTATACAGGGGGAGACGGGTATGGAGAAGGGATCCAAGAGAGGGCTGGGGCCTGAGTGGCGTTGGCCGGCGGCGATGATGGTGGGCGCGATCTCCGTCGCCTGGACGATGCATCTGATCGATGTAGTGACGCCGGCGGGCCGGCAGCCCTTCGCAGTAGTCGTCGATGTCATGGGCTCGGTGGGCATCTTGTACCTCGTGTTCCTCGTCACGAGGCCCGCAACGTGGGGGCTCGAGGCTCCCCTCGCTACCCCCGAACAGACCCGAGAGCTGGATCTCTACGCCAGGCCTCAGCCACCCGACAAAGCGGCGCGCTGGATCCTCATCACGCTGGTCATCGCCCTGGCGGCCGGGGCTCTGCTCTATCGGGTGATGAACGGCAACTACCTCCACCAAACCGCGCTCTTCTTCGTCGGGGTGCCCACTGTGCTCGCGATCACCCTTGCCATGACGCCAAGAGCGAAGAGCGTCACCGGGTTGATCGTCAAGGGGATCACGCTGGCGATGCTTCTGTCGGGCATCGTGTTCGTCGAAGGTTTCGTGTGCATCGTGATGGCGTCACCTCTGTTCTATCTGGTCGGGATCGCGATCGGCGTTCCGATCGATCGCGCCAGGAAGAAGAAGCGATCGGAGGGACGCGTCTATTCGGTCGTTGCGCTGGGCCTCTTGCTCATGAGCCTCGAGGGCGTGACCCCGATGACCACGTTTCCTCCGAACGAAGTGATAGTGGTCACTCAGGAAGTTGATGCATCCCCATCCGAAGTGCTTGCCGCGATGGCGGGGGTTCCTCGATTCGATGCCCCGTTGCCGTTCTACCTTCGGCTTGGATTCCCCCGTCCCGCCGGTGCGTACGGCAGCGGTCTCGATGTCGGGGACACGCGCACCATCTTGTTCGGCGATGAGTCCCCGATGGAACCGATGCGTGAGGGGACCCACCACCACAACTCTGGAAGTGGAAAGGGCGAGCTCGAGTTGGAGATCGTCGACCGAAGGCCCGGAAGGATCGTTTTCGACGTCACTCGCGATGAGACTGCGTTCACGCACTGGATCACGTGGGGCCGTTCGATCGTGGAGTGGCAGGGGGCAGGGGACGGAAAAACGATCGTCACATGGACCTTGCGTTTCACTCGCAGGCTTTCTCCGGCCTGGTACTTCGGCCCGATGCAGCGATACGCGGGCAAACTGGCCGCCGGGTATCTCATCGACTCCGTCGCTACCCCGTGACGAAGCTGGAGATCCTTCGGCTCGGTACTTGGGCGCTTCCACTTAGCCTGTCTGGACTCGCCATCCTCGTCACGCGCCCGTCCCGTGACCGGCTCGCAGCTCTCTTGCCGGCCTTTTCTTGGAACCTATGGGCGATCCTCGCCGTGAACCTCGTGGCCATCCATCAGGGGTGGTGGTCTTTCTCACCAGGCCTCGTCACGTTCCTCGGAGTGCCCGCCGAGCCGCTATTCGGGTGGGTGATCCTCTGGGGCGTCTTGGGCCCCTTACTCGCCCTGGACCGCTCGATAGCGATGGTGGTCCTCATGATGCTCTGGGTCGATCTGGTGGCGATGCCGTCGATCGAGCCCCTCGGTGAACTGAGCCCGAACTGGCTGGTAGGGGAGGGCTTCGCAATCGGTTCGGCCCTTATCCCCGGCCTGCTCATCGCACGGTGGACATATGAACGGAAGCATCTGCACCTGAGGGCGGGCCTGCAGGTCGTCTGTGTGACCGCGATCTTCCTCTGGTTGGTCCCTACCGCTGCCTTCGAGCGGTCCGGGGGCTGGGGACCGGTGTTGGCACGTCCGATCTGGCGACACCTCATCACCGTCCAGCTCTTGTTGCTCCCGATCGCGATGGGCCTGAGGTCGGTCAAGGAGTTCGTGATGCGTGGGCGAGGCACGCCGACCCCCTACGACTCGCCCACGAAGCTCGTGAACAGTGGCCCGTATTCCTTCGTCAGCAATCCGATGCAGCTTTCCATGGTGTTGGTGTACGTGATCGCTGGGATCGACCTGCGCAACTGGTGGTTGCTTGCGGCCGGGGTCGTGGCCTATGCATATTCAGAAGGACTCGCGCGGTGGCACGAGGAGGAGCAACTTGGCTCTCGCTTCGGCGATGGATGGCACCTCTATCGATCGGCCGTCCGTGCGTGGTTACCTCGTTGGCGACCGGTGGCCATGTCGGGATCGACCCTCTTCGTCGCCTACTCGTGTGCCACATGCAGTTCGATCGGCCGGTGGTTCACTGCACGACAACCGCTGGGACTGACGATCTCACCCGCCGAGGAAGTGGCTGATCGCCGGGCCCTCCGGGTTACCTATGAATCCCAGGATGGCGTGCGCTCAGAAGGGGTTGCCGCGATCGCTCGTGCCTTGGAGCACATCAACTTCGGATGGGCGGCAGTGGGGTGGGTACTCGGCCTTCCCGGGATCGCGCGATTCGCCCAGCTGATCGCGGACCTGTTCGGGCCCGGCCCCCAAGATGTTCGTGGGCGTGGATACGATGCCCAGGCATGCCAGCCATCGAGATCGAGGGTCTGACTAAGAGCTACCGGCGATTCCGCAAGCCGGCGACGATGGCTGTAGCGGGGCTGGATCTCGAGGTCCCCGAGGGGGGCGTCTATGGCTTCCTCGGTCCGAACGGAGCCGGGAAGACCACGACGGTTCGCTGCCTGCTCGCACTCGTCCGGCCGTCGAGCGGCCGCTGCCGGATCCTCGGAGCTGATCCTCAGAAGGGCGAGCTGGCTCGGGTCATCGGACGGATCGGATCGATCGTCGAGACCCCTGCACTGTTCCCCGGCTTCACCGGCCGCCGCAACCTCGAGCTCTTGGGACGACTCGCAGGAGCCAAAAAGGACGACATCAACCGCGTCTTGGGGCGCGTCGACCTGGCCGACCGCGCCGACGAGAGGGTGAAGGGTTACTCACTCGGCATGAAACAGCGCCTGGGGATCGCGGCTGCGCTGCTGAAGGATCCCGAGTTGCTGATCCTGGACGAACCCGCGAACGGACTGGATCCGGCCGGTATCAAAGAGATCCGTCAGCTGCTGCGCAGCCTCGGCGCCGAGGGCCGGACGGTGTTCGTGTCGAGCCACATCCTGTCGGAGGTGCAACAGATCTGTGATCAGGTCGCCATCCTCGCGCGAGGCCGGTGCATCAAATCGGGACCGGTATCAGAGGTGCTCGCGTCGGGTGCGGCCGCCAAGCTTCATGTAGTAGTGCCGAACCTGGCTCGCGCAGCCGAAGTGCTCGCTTCTGCCGGGATCGCATCGACGCAGGATGGCGAAGCACTTGCAGTCGATCTGCCACCGTCACAAGCAAGCGCCGTCACGAAGGTGCTTGCCGACGGAGGGATCTACCTATCCGAGCTTCGGCCCCAGGTGGACGACCTCGAGTCGGTCTTCCTCAGGCTCACCGAGGAACCAGAGGTGCTTCCGTGACCCGCCTCGTGATGGCCGAGATCAAGCGCCTGTGGTCGAGGCGGGTATTGCGCGCTCTCGCCATCGTCACGTGTCTGGGGCTCGTCGGGATAGCCCTCATCATCTACTTCAACTCGGATCCAGACCGTCCCGATCACTTTCTGTACGCAGATCTCGAGGGCATCTTCTTGGGTTTCAGCCCGCCGTTGTCGATCCTCTGCCTGGTGATCGGTGCATCCTCGATGGGGGCGGAATGGCAGAAAGGAACGGTTCCGACCCTTCTCACCTGGGAGCCCCGCCGCGTCCGCTTGATGGGCGCCCGATTCATGGCGGTTGCTACCGTCATGTTCCTGTTCAGCGCCTTCATCCTGGGCTTCTTCGCTGCGGTCCTCTGGCCCGTCGCCTCGGTGCGAGGTAGCACCCTGGGCTTAGACGCCGATTGGCTCAACTCGGTCCTCGGCATGGCGCTTCGTATCTCCCTCGTCGGAGCACTCACCGGGATCGTGGGCTGTTCGATCGCCACGATCGGTCGCCACACTGCCGCAGCGCTCGGAGTCGCCTTCGTCTACTTCGCCGTTATCGAGGGCTTGATCCGTGGACTCCGGCCCCAGTGGCACCCGTGGTTGCTCGGCGAGAACACGGCCCAGTTCCTTTCGGACACACCCATCTCGATGGAGATGGCGACGAAGTCGACCCTCGACGTCTTCCTGGTGCTTGCGGCCTACGCCGCGCTATTCATCATCGTGGCGACCGTTTTCTTCAAGACGAGAGATGTGTAGGGCCTTTATCCCTTGAACTTGAAGTCCGTGCCGATCCGAGTGGTGTCGACGAACGGTCCCACCAAGCCGGCTTCGTAGGTGCCGGAGTACTGGAAGGACAATGCCTGCGGCGACGTTAACTTCGCTCCCTTGCCGAGGCCGTCGACCGCATCCCGAGGGATCTTCAACTGCGTTCCGAGGACCTCGATCGGAACATTCGCCTGGCCGGTGCATTCGTTGCGCACGTGTCCCTGAGGTGTCGTGATTGTGTTGTTCGCGCCTGAATAGAACACCTCGAAGAAGAGGCAGTGGGCGCCCGCTGTTCCCTCGGGGTTCGTCCGGATGCGGAAACCAACAGCGGTGGCAGCCGGGGGAGCGGCTTGGGTACGGATGTTGATGAGGAGGAATTTCTTGTCGTTCGTGAAGGTGATAGCGAGGATGTCGCTGACGGTCCCAGGCCCGTTCGTGGCGTTCTGGTCACCGATCGATGATCCATCGCCGGTGCCCTGGTCGTTGATGAAGTTCGCGTCGCCTTGGATGTCCTCGATCTGGGGCTTGGGTTCCTTGGCCCCCACGCTCCCAGGCAACGCGGCGAACCCGAGGCTGCACATAGCGACCATCATCGAGACCGCTCGTTTCATCTGTTCCTCCTAGATCGCCTGTGGGGTGGCGGTGCCGCCGCTCCCCTTCGAGTGAGGAGATTCGTCGTTTGAACCTCCTTCCCTCTGTAGGGTGCATCGATGCAGCGGGCAGTAGTTATCACCGGGGCTTCAACGGGGATCGGCCGTGCCTGTGCTCTGCGCCTCGATTCGGCCGGATGGAGGGTTTTCGCCGGTGTCCGTAAAGAAGCGGATGCGAAGTCCCTGAAGGGGGAAGCCTCGGATCGACTGGCCACGATCAAGATCGACGTTGCCGATGGAGCCTCGGTGAAGGCGGCAGCCACCAAGGTCCGAAAGGCCCTCGACGGCCAAGGTCTGAGCGGCCTCGTGAACAACGCCGGGATCACCGTCCAGGGCCCTCTCGAGTACCTCGATCCGGATGACCTTCGGCGCCAGTTCGAAGTGAACGTCACCGGCCAGATCGTGACCACCCAAGCGTTCCTTCCGATGATCCGTGAGGCTCGGGGACGGATCGTCTTCATGAGCTCGGTGGCCGGCCGAAGCCCGTCGATCCCTCTTGCGGGCCCTTACTCGGCATCCAAGTACGCGATCGAAGCTCTCGCCGAGTCGCTCCGCCTCGAGCTCATCCCATGGGGGATCAAGGTGTCGAGCATCGAACCCGGGACCATCGCGACCGAGATCTGGGACAAGGGTCTGGACTCGGCGTCGGCCGCCATCGAGGCGATGTCCGATGAGGAGCGCGAGAGATATGGGGTAACGATGGAGCGGGCGACGACGCTGACCAAGTCCCTCATCAGGAGGGCGATCTCACCCGACAAGGTGGCCGAGAAGGTCCAGCACGCCCTGGAATCCCGCCGCCCTCGTATCCATTACCTGGTCGGGACCGATGCCCGGGTGCGGACCTACATCGAGTCGAACATCCCGAAGCCCCTGCGCGACAGGTTCATCGGCAAGACCCTGGGCTACAAGAAACGCTGACGAAAGGCTCAGAGGTTGGCGACTTGGACGGCTCTCGTTACCTTGTCGGCGATCGAAGAGACGGGAGCCTCTTTGCGGACCCAGCTCTCCCCGTCGAAGTAGGTCTGGAAGATCTTCTCCGCGGTTCGAGTCGCGACGGCCTGGGTCGTCAACGTCGGGTTCGATCCCCCGAGACCATTGGCGAGGACAGAGTTGTCCGCGATGAACAGACGCTTCACG
>JBKJYP010000147.1:0-6858 GCA_046715695.1 Actinomycetota bacterium
CTACTCCGCAAGCCGTCGCCGAGAAGGTTGCACAGCGAGCCGGCTTCATGGCCGAGAAAACAGGGCTCAACGTGGTCGGTGTGGTCGAGAACATGTCGTACTTCCGCGGTGACGACGGCAAGGAGTACCGGATCTTCGGCGAGGGCGGCGGTGCCAGCCTGGCCAAGACCCTCGGCGTGCCCCTGCTCGGCGAGATCCCGATCGACCCCAAGCTGCGCGAGATGGCCGACGTCGGCGCGCCCATCGTGCTGTCGGCCCCCGATAGTGAGGTCGCGCAGTGCCTCGATCAGACGGCCAAAGAGCTCGTCAACCTGCTGCCGCCCAAGCCACGTCAGGCGAAGCGCATATCGCTGCCCCTAGCGATGAGCCCGGGGGTTGGGAAAGATCGGGTTAGCCCGGGCTCATCGCATGAACACCACTCACACGCCCACTAGGAGCAACTCCTCGAGCAGTTCCTTTAGGAGGCCGTGAACTCCGTCTCGATCTCCTTGGCATCCTTGCCATCGCCGAAGCCGGAGAGGAACGTGTAGTCCCCTGCGGGGAGATTCACTGCGAGGGTCACCGTTTCACCCGGCTTATATGTATGCGTCCCACCGAAGAACGTTACGGGAGCGGGACCCTGCATACCGGAGCCGAACCATTTGTCGATGTCGCGGAGCTTCTTGCCTTCTGCGATCTGGATGATCGTGAACTCGCCATCATCCTTACCGTCATTGGTCACAGCAAGCACGGATTCGCCCGCCTGCAGGTCCGGGACGACTGCTCCATCCTCGGAGAAAGCGATCTCGGCATCCGGCGCGGGTGCCTCCATATCCATCTCGGGGCCTTCGGTGACCTCGAGGATCGTGTACATCCCGCTGAGCGCATGGGGCTTGCCCTTCGGGTCGGGCATGAAGCAGAGGAGCGCGTAGTTCCCCGGCTCCGCGTCGATCCACAGGCCCGATGTCTGGCCGGGGCTGATCACCTGGAGATCGAAAGGTGAGTCGTCGAACCAGGGTGGAGGCGGCCCTTCATCCTGCTTCACGGCCTCCGCCACATCCTCGATCGTCTTGCCTTCGTCGATCTTCCCGACGATCCCATGGTGGATCTGCTCGCCCGTGTTCGAGAAGTTCAGCTTCAAGGGACCCGCGTACGCCTGACCCGTGACCTGGAAGCCGTATTCCAGCATCGCGATATCGACCGCGTTCGTGGTGTGCTCTGTCGTTTCCTCAGCTGCCGGGGTGGCCGGCTCGTCGGTGTCATCGCTTCCACAGGCCACCGCACCCAGGGAGAACAGCAAACAGGCCGATAACGACAACAGTCTTTTCATCTCACACCTTTCGTTGGGCTTCCTCGTTGGGAGGATAATCCCCGCCGGAACGCATCGGTCGGATGCGTTCTAGAGTTCGCGCGTGAAGATCTACACGAAGAAGGGCGATGACGGCACCACGGGTTTGCTTTACGGGGGCCGTGTGCCCAAGGACGACATCCGCACCGACACGTACGGAAGCCTCGACGAATCGGTTGCGGCGATGGGCCTCGCCCGGGGCTTGGGGCTCGCTCCCAGGACCGAGGAGATCGTCATCCGTCTGCAGCGCGAGATGTTCGTCGCCGGCGCTCAGCTGGCGACCTCGGCCGAGAACCAGGAGCGGCTGACGCCCGGGGTTTCGCGCGTCACGGCTGCGATGACTCGGCAAGCCGAAGCCGACATCGACGAGCTCGTCGGTGCACATCCACTCGCCGAGGAGTTCATCCTCCCGGGAGCGACGCCCGGGGCCGCCGCACTCGATCTGGCGCGGTCCATCCTCCGTCGTGCCGAACGAGGTGCGGTGACCATGGACCGGGAAGGGCTCGTCGAAGATCCAGAGGTCCTTCGCTACCTCAATCGCGCGTCCGACCTGCTCTTCGCTCTCGCTCGGTACGACGAGGGCGAGCAGGGCAAGAAGGCGGAGCCGTCTCGGACTTGATCGAGCACTTCGCCTTCTGTCCGAGATGCGGCGGCCGGCTCCAAGCTCCCGACAAGGAGGGCGGCAGTCGTTGTGACCGATGCGATCGCGCCTGGTATCGCAACGCGGCTCCCACGACCGGTTGCGTCATCGTGCGGGACGGCAAGGCGCTCGTCACCGTGCGCGCGAGCGAGCCCGAGAAGGGGAAGGTGGATATCCCCGGCGGGTTCCTCAAGATCGATGAGGATCCGATCGCAGCCCTGAAGCGCGAATTGAACGAGGAGCTGGGCGTCGAGATCACCGTATCGATGTCCGACTGCATCCAGGCGGTCCCCCACCCGTACGGAGACGATGGGGAATGGACGCTCGCCATGGGCTTCAAGGCCCGGCTCGTCTCGGGCGAGCCGACGCCGAACGACGACGTCGCGAGTTGCATGTGGGTGGGGCCTGAGCAGGTGGACGAACTCGACTGGGCCTGGGACCATGACCGTTCCTTGGTGAAGAAGGTCCTGGAGGCTGTTGATGGCTAGCTCCGCGAAGAAGATCCCCGCAAGAGACCAGGCTCAGATCTTGGCCCTCGGCCGCGCCCAGATCGGTGCCGCTCTGTTCCTCTTCCCGAGCCTGTCGGCTCGGGTGTGGCTCGGCGCCCCTGCGAAGGGGTCCGTATCGCGACTAACGATGAGAGCCCTCGGCGCGCGGGAGGTGGTTCTGGGCCTCGGGACCCTCATGGCGCTCGAAGGCAGAGGCGAGCCTTCGGCCTGGATCGAAGCCGGCGCCCTGTGTGACGTCGCCGACACCTACCTGGTGGCGACGACGAGAGGCATCCCGCTGCACCGACGCATCTTGTCGATCGCGGTCACCACCGGCGCGGCCTACTTCGCCATCAAGATCGCCGAGGAGCTGGACTGAGCTTGGACTTCCGGCACTCCGAGGAACAGCTCGCGTTCTACAAGTCGGTCAAAGATTTCGCCGCGCAGGTCGTAGAGCCGGGCGCGCACGATCGTGATGTCGAGGGCCGGTTCGATCGCGCTGTCTGGGACCAGGTCGGCTCCTTCGGCTTGCTCGGCTTGCCGATCCCTGAGGAATACGGGGGGTCGGGTGCCGACATCATCACGACCTGTCTCGGTCTCGAGGCCCTAGCCGAAGGCGGACTCGACTCCGGGCTCGGCCTGTCGGTGGGTGCGCACATCACGATCGGGACGGTTCCGATCTGGCTACACGGAACCGAGGAACAGAAGCGCAAGTACCTGCCACGGCTATGCAGCGGCGAGGCGATCGGCGCGATGGCGATCACCGAGCCGGAAGCCGGTTCCGACGCGGCCGGGATCAAGTGCCGCGCTACCCGCGACGGGGACTCCTGGGTTATCAACGGCCAGAAGATCTTCATAACGAACGGATCGATAGCCGAGACCGTGATCGTGATCGCCGTCAGCGATACCGATGCGGGGGCCGGACAAGGCATCACTGCCTTCATCGTCGAGACCGACAACCCCGGCTTCACGGTGGGCCGTGACCTCGACAAGATGGGCACGCGTTCCTCACCCTTGTCGCTTCTCCACTTCGACGACTGTCGGGTTGGCGCCGACGCTGTGCTGGGGGCCGAGGGGGCCGCGCTATGGCAGGTCGCTTTCGAATGCTTCGATTGGGAACGCACGGTGATGATGGCTTCGACGATCGGCGCGATGACGGCCAGCCTCGACGGCGCGGTCGCCTACGCCAAGGAGCGCCACGCCTTCGGCAAGCCGATAGCCCGGCAGCAAGCCATCCAACACAAGATCGCCGACATGAAGGCCCAGCTCGATGCGGCCCGTCTCGTTCTCTACCGAGCGGCCTGGCTCAAGCAGGAAGGGCTCCCCCACCAAGCCGAGGCGAGTGTGGCCAAGTACTTCGTCGCTGAGGCGGCGGTCAAGAACGCGCTCGAAGCCACGCAGATATTCGGCGGCTACGGCTACATCAAGGAGTACCCGGTCGAACGTGCGATCCGCGACGCCAAGCTGGCCTCGATCGGCGGAGGCACCTCCGAGATCCAGAAGATGATCATCGCCAGAGAGCTCCTAGGCCAATAGACCCCGCTTCTTCACGCCGAGTTCCTAAATCAGAGCCTCAGGACACTCGGCGGAGGATGGCGCGGAGGGAGGCTTCGGTCACCGGGCCAACTATCTCGTCGAAGATGCTGCCTTTGGAGTCGAAGACGATCGTCGTTGGGCGGGCGGGATCGTCGAACTGGGCCCAGACTTCGGGCGCGTTCGCAAGTTGATACGGCACCTCGAATGACTCTTGGTACGCCTTGCCGTCCTCGACCGTGTCGTTATTGGACACTCCTATGAAGGTGATCTTTCCTTCGAACTCCTCAGCCAACTGGTTGAGATGGGGTTGCTCCCCTTGGCAAGTGGGTCACCACGACTCCCAGAAATTGAGGACCAGCGGCTTGCCACGGGCATCGGCCGTGGAGAACTCCTCGCCCTCGAACGTGGTCACGGTGAAGTCGGTCGAGGTGCCCGATGCCCCGGGTGCCGGCGAAGCCTCGGAACCACAGGCGATCAGAGTCGTCAGCACCAGGGCGAGAAACATCTTCTTCATCCCTGAACCTTAGATGCCCCTCGGGATTACGCTTCGCACAACGTGTCAGCGTGGCCTTTCTCTCCTCATCACGACGAGCTCCGGCGGTCCATACGCGCTTTCGTCGAGAAGGAGCTCGCGCCCAACGCGGACGAGTGGGAGAAACAGAAGGCTTTCCCCGACTCGGTCTTCAGCCGTCTCGGTGAAGAGGGTTTCCTAGGCGCTGCTTATCCCGAGGAGTACGGGGGGGGCGGAGGTGACTACCTCTGCAGCATCGTCATCGGCGAGGAGATGACCCGTTGTGGTGCCGGAGGAGTCGCCATGGGTGTGGCCGTTCAGACCGACATGGCCGTGCCGCCGCTTCTGAAGTTCGGGACCGAGGAGCAGAAACAGCGTTACCTCGTGCCGGCGATCAAAGGCGACACGATCTTCTGTCTGGGGATCACCGAGCCCGATGCGGGATCCGACGTTGCCTCGATCCGCACTACGGCCAAGAAGGTGGATGGGGGCTGGGTCGTCAACGGTCGCAAGATCTTCATCACCAACGGAGCTCGCGCTCACGCGATGACACTCGTGGCCAAAACCGACACCGGTGCGGGACATCAAGGCATCACCCTTTTCATCGCGCCCACCGATACCGAGGGTTACAAGGTCGAACGCACACTCGACAAGGTCGGGATGCACTCGTCGGACACAGGTGAGATCTCTTTCACAGACATGTTCTTGCCCGATGACGCGATGCTCGGCAAGGAAGGTGAGGGGTTCTACAACATCTCCTGGGAACTCCAAGGTGAACGATTGATCGGGGCTGCCGGCGCCATCGAAGGAGCCCGACGCGTGCTCGAAGCTTCCGTCGCGTACGCCAACCAACGAGAGACATTCGGACGGCCGATCGGGAAACACCAGGCGGTGAGACACAAGCTGGCCGAGATGGCGACGGAGGTCGAAGCCGCGCAACGTCTCGTTTACGAAGCTGCGTGGCGCGTCAACAACGGGGAGTACCCCGTGCGGGAGATATCGATGGCGAAGCTGATCACCGGAGAGGTCGCCTGGCGCGTCTCGGACAAAGCGATGCAGATCTTCGGGGGCTACGGCTACAGCATGGAGGTCCCCATACAGCGGGCATGGCGAGACTCGCGATTGATCCGCATCGGCGGCGGCACCGACGAGATCATGCGTGAGGTCATCGGCAAGATGGAAGGTTTCTAATGAGTCCTGCCGCCCCCGGCGCGCGGGAGAACATATGAGTGGTTTGGACCTCTTCACCGCCGATCACGACGAGCTCCGAGCGAGTGTGCGCGCCTTCGTCGAAAAGGAGATCGCCCCGAACGCTGCGGAGTGGGAGGCGGCAGAGTCGTTCCCGCGTGAGCTCTTCCGGCGGGCCGGCGAGCTCGGTTTCTTCGGGATGAAGTACCCCGCCGACATCGGGGGGTCGGGACCCGATGTCCTGGCGGACGCAGTCGTGACCGAGGAGTTCGCTCGCAGCGGCTCGGCCGGGGTCTCGTCGAGCTTCGGTGCCCAGAAGGACCTGGCGATGCTCTACGTCTATAACTTCGGTTCACCCGAACAGCACAAGCGGTGGCTGACGCCGGCGATCAGGGGTGAGCTTGTCGGTGCGCTCGGAGTCACGGAGCCCGACGCCGGGTCCGATGTCGCCGGCATCAAGACGCGGGCCGTGCGCGACGGCGAAGGATGGCTGATCAACGGCTCCAAAACATTCATCACGAACGGATCATGGGCCGACTTCGTTGTGGTCGCGGCGAAGACCGACCCAGACGCGGGACACAAAGGCATCACCTTGTTCGTGGTCGATACCGATGCCCCCGGCTTCTCTTCACGACGGCTCTCGATGCTGGGCTGGCGCACGGGACAGACCGGCGAGATCACGTTGTCGGATGTCCGCATCTCAGACGAGAACCGTCTCGGCGACGAGGGCTCGGGGTTCTACGCGATCATGCAGAACTTCGCGTGGGAACGCTTGATCATGGCGCTGGGCCAAGTCGTGGGAGCGCAGATGACCTACGAGCTTGCCAAGGCCTATTCGCTGAACCGCAAAGCGTTCGAGCGCCCGGTCGGGAAGTTCCAAGTCTGGAGACACCGTTTCGCCGACATGGCAACGCGCATCGAAGCGGGCCGCGCTCTGACCTATCACGCACTTCGGCTCTACGCGGAAGGTGGATACCCCATCAAGGAATGCGCGATGGCGAAGCTCTACACGAGCGAGATCGCGTTCCACGTCGCGGATGAATGCGTGCAGGTCCACGGTGGTTACGGCTACATGATGGAGTTCGCAGCTCAACGCGCCTGGCGCGACTCCCGACTCGGCCCGATCGGGGGAGGCACATCCGAGATCATGAAAGAGATCATCGGCAAA
>JBKJYP010000148.1:0-7355 GCA_046715695.1 Actinomycetota bacterium
CACCCAAGACCCTGACTGGGCGAGGGTCTCCGTCCCGAGCCCCTCGCCCGCCGGGGCTCCCGGGAGAGAAATAGGGAGGACCGGTCCCCCTTGATCAAGGGAAGAAAAAAGGGGCCCGAGGGCCCCCTTTCTCGTCAAGCGGTCGGGCTAGTTACTTCAGTTCCACGCTTGCCCCGGCCGCCTCGAGCTTGGCCTTGGCCTCTTCGGCAGCTTCCTTGTTAACGCCTTCGAGCACGGGCTTCGGAGCGCCGTCGACCAGGTCCTTGGCCTCTTTCAGACCGAGGCTCGTGAGACTACGGACCTCCTTGATGACCTGGATCTTCTTCTCGCCGGCGCCGGTGAGGACGACATCGAACTCGTCCTTCTCTTCCGCCGCGTCGCCGGCATCGGCGCCGCCGCCGCCACCCGGAGCAGCCATCGCCACGGGGGCCGCAGCCGAGACACCGAACTTCTCTTCGAACGACTTCACGAACTCGGACAGCTCGAGCACGGTCCAACCGGCTACGGCTTCCAGAACCTCATCCTGACTCAGGGTCTTGCTGGCCATCTGTTACGCCTCCTCTTCCTGATCGCCGCCACCGGCGGTCTCTTCACTTTCCGTTGTTCCCGACTGTTCTTCGGTCGCGGGCGTCTCGGCCTCAGGAGCGGCCGCTTCGGCCGCCGGCTCCGGCTCCGGCTCGAAAGGTGCCTCGCCCATGCCTCCCGGAAGCTCTCCGGAGGTCTTCTTCTCCACCACCTGCGCCAGCATCGATCCGAGGTCCCGCAGCAGAGCTGCAAAGACGTTCACGGTCAGCTGGACCGGCTGGTTCATCATCATGGCGATCTTGGCCAGCTGGACCTCACGAGGCTCGAGGCTCGCCAGTTGCTTCGCCTGATCGGCGTCGATGACCTTGCCGCCCTTGAGCATGCCGCCCTTGATCACGAGCACGGGGAACTTCTTCGCGGCGGTGTCGAGAGCCTTGGCGGCTGCGGCGGCATCACCATGGATGAACGCGATCGCCGTGGGCCCTTCGAGCATGCCGACGAGCTCGTCCATGCCCGACTCACGCGCCGCGATCCGGGCCAGGGTGTTCTTCAGGACCTTGTACTCGGACCCCACCTCACGCAGCGCCTTGCGGACCTCTGCGATATCGCCGACGCCCAGGCCCCGGTACTCGGTGAGCAACGCCGCGTCGGCAGACTCGAACCGTTCCCGGATCTCCTCTACGACTGCAACCTTCTCTGGTCTCGCCACAAATACTCCCTCTTGCTCTGCGGATCAGCGCGGCCCCCTTGGCGTGCGAGGCCTCTAGCAATGAAAAACGGTCGCCCGGGGAGCAGGCGACCGCATACGAAAGACGTTTTGGTTGCGCCTGCGTCGGATCCTTAAGGGCCGAAGCCCCCCGACGGTCTCGGGCTAGATCGGAATCGTAACAGTTACTGGGACGTGGCCTCCACTGCTTCGGGTTCTGCAGCGGCCACGGCGGCCGCGTCGTCAGAGGTCTGGGACGCCTCGGCGGCCATCTCGGCGAGTTCCTCCAGGTCACGGCTCCTCAGTGGGTCGATCCGGACCCCGGGACCCATCGTGGACGAGAGCGTGATGCTCTTCAGGTAGCGACCCTTCGAAGACGACGGCTTGGCGCGGACGACCTCGTCCAACACCGCGGCATAGTTCTCGATCAGGTCGGTCTCGTCGAAGGACTTCTTGCCGAGGATCATGTGCAGGTTGCCGCTCTTGTCGGTGCGGTACTCAACCAAGCCGCCCTTGATGTCGCGCACGGCCTTGGCGACGTCGTCAGTCACCGTTCCAGACTTGGGGTTCGGCATGAGCCCACGGGGACCGAGCACCCGACCCAACTTTCCGACGACCGGCATCATGTCCGGGGACGCGACAGTGGCGTCGAAGTCGGTCCATCCGCCCTGGATCTTCGCGGCGAGATCGTCGTCGCCGACCTCATCGGCACCCGCCTCGCGCGCCTGGGTCGCCTTCTCGCCCTTGGCGAAGACGGCAACCCGCATGGTCTTGCCGGTGCCCTTGGGAAGAGAGAGCGAGCCGCGCACCATCTGATCGGCCTTGCGGGGGTCGACCCCGAGACGGATGGAGACCTCGACGGTTTCGTCGAACTTCGCAGACGGGAGCGACTTGAGGATGTTCAAGGCCTCGCGGGGGCCGTACAGGTGGTCACGGTCAACCTTGTTGATCGCTTCTTCGAACCTTTTTCCATGTGCCATCTAAATGGTTCCCTTCTGTGGTCTACAGCGGGTCGTGCCCGCCTCCCACAACTTGAAGTGTCAGTTGACCGCGATGCCCATCGACCGAGCGGTGCCCTCGACGATCTTCATCGCGGCCTCCACAGTGTTGGCGTTGAGGTCCGGCATCTTGATCTCGGCGATCTCGCGCACCTGGTCCTTGGTGACCGAACCGACCCTGTTCTTGTTCGGCTCACCCGAGCCCTTGTCGACGCCTGCCTTCTGACGAAGGAGCACCGCGGCGGGCGGGGTCTTGGTGATGAACGAGAACGAGCGGTCCTCGTAGACCGTGATCTCGACGGGCACGATCGTGCCGGTCTGCTGCTGGGTGGCCGTGTTGTACTGCTTGCAGAACTCCATGATGTTGATCCCGGCCTGTCCCAGAGCGGGACCCACCGGAGGTGCGGGGGTTGCCTGTCCCGCAGGGATCTGCAACTTCAGTACCTGAGCGACCTTCTTGCGCTTACCACCCGAAGGCTGTGACATCTCTCTACTCCCTTTCGCGAAGTACGAACGGCAGACGGCCTTCGCCTACCTCCTTCTGTTCCGCGGATCGTCGAGACGTTCCGCTTCTGTATTGCGAGCCGGGACCTTTGAAGGCGTCCCCGGCCTTGGTGTTGCAGTTAAAGCTTAGCTACCTGATCGAAGCTGAGCTCGACCGGGGTCTCCCGGCCGAAGATGTTGACGAGCACCTTGAGCTTCGACTGATCGACGTTGATCTCGGAGATCGTTCCGGTGAAGTTGGCGAACGGTCCCGAGATGACCCTGACCGATTCCTGCTCCTCGAACTCAAGACGGGGACGGAGCTTCTTCTTGTCCTCGGGCTTCACCTGCAGGATCTTGTTGATCTCACGAGCCGAGAGTGGTGTCGGCTTGGCGCCGGAGCCAACGAATCCGGTGACACCCGGCGTGTTGCGAACCACGTACCAGGAATCATCGTCGAGGTACATGCGGGACAACAGATAGCCGGGGAAGACCTTCTTCTGGACGACCTGCTTCTTGCCCTGCTTGATCTCCATCACGTCTTCCATCGGGATGACGACCTCGAAGACTCGATCCTCGACGTTCATCGATGAGATACGTGACAGCAGGTTCGCCTTGACCTTGTTCTCGTAGCCGGCGTAGGTGTGGATCACGAACCAGTCGCCCGGGCGCTCGTTCGGAGGGATGATCCGATCCTCTTCAGGCTCGACGTCCTCGGGCTCGGTTTCTTCGGTGGGCTCGGGTGCTCCTCCCGCCTCGGCCGATGCCTCGGCTACCGGGGCGTCGCCCGAGGGGGCCGGGGCTGTTACCTCTTCGGCCTCAACTGCTTCGGTAGTGGCTTCTACTTCTGTCTCTTCGATGTCCTGTGCTTCGATCTCCATCACGACTCCACTCCGAAGAGGGCAAGGATCGCTCTCGAGAAGAGCGAGTCCATGACCACGATGACTCCCGCGATAACGAGGGATGCAACCAACACGACGATCGAGTAGCTCACGATCTCTTGCCGGGACGGCCATGCCACCTTCTTCAGCTCGGCGATGACCTCTTTGACGAACTGGAGGGGCTTGGTCCGCTCGCGCTTGGCCGGAGCGCCTGTCTGGCGAACGGGAGCTCGAGGAGCTGCCTTCTTGGCGTCCTCTTGCTTCTTCATCAATCGTTTGGTCTGTCTGTTCATCGGATCGCCTTTCAGTTCCCTACGGGGACGCGCTTTCGCAGGAGTCCGGTCCGAAGGGGATCGTGCGAGGGGCCTAAGATTAGCACGGCAGAAACGTCGGTCCTTCTAGCTCAGCCCGCTCTGATGCGGATGATCCCGAAGATCGAGAGCGCGACCCCAACGGCCATGACCCAGAGTCCTAAGCCGATGGTGACGCTCACTTCGGGGGGTGCTTCGGTGGATCGGATGTCGATGATCTCGAATGCGGTCAGCAGTCCGAGCAGAGCCGTAACCACCAACACGCCCGTGATGCCGGCCTCCGGGTCGAGCCGGTTCCGAAGGGCCAATCCGGCCAAGATGACCGCTAGGACGATAGCGATCCAGCCGTCGCCACCGGACAGACCGGTCGTGGAGATCTCGCCTTCGGCTCCCGTTACCCGGACCCACGGCAACGCACTACCCGCAACCACGAGCGCGGCTCCCGCAAGTGCGATCAGCGCACCGAAAGATCGAGGCTCCTCCTGGATGACCGCGGTCTCAAGCGGCTGCGGCTCCATCAAGTCTCCTCGATCTCGGGTTCGCGACAGGCACTGCTCCTGCAGGGCGGGAGGGACTCGAACCCCCGACCACTGGTTTTGGAGACCAGCGCTCTACCAAACTGAGCTACCGCCCTAAGGTATGGGGCGTCAGTCTAAAGGAGAGTGAGGTCAGGCGGCGCGGCGTCGGAAGAGCACGGCGGCCCCGGCGGCTCCCGCGAGAACAGCGACGCCCCCGAGATAAGCCCGGCGATTGCGAGTCATATGACCTCGAACGACCTCGGTCACCTTCTGGGTCGACGCGATCTGCTCGAGCGATGCCAGCAGCGCGGCCGGTGGCTCGGAAGTGACCTCGACCATCTTGGCCATCTCGCGCTTGATCGAGTCCAGTTTCGCCAACTCGTCCCGGCAGCCCTCGCAACGACTGAGATGCCGTCGGATGGAGAGGTCCGGCTCGGTGAGGTCCAGGTAGGCGGGCAGCTGCTCCTTCACCAGGTCACAGTTCATCCGCCCGCACCTCCTCCTTCCTCGGGGTAGACGGCCTCCTTGACCTTCTTGCGAGCCCTGTGGATCCGAACCTTGGCTGCGGTCGTGGAGATCCCGAGAGCTGCGGCGATCTCTTCGATCGAGTTGTTGTAGACGTCACGAAGGAGGAGGGGGACGCGATAGGAGTCGGGAAGATCGGCAACCGCGACCTCGACGGAGCGCACGTCGAGGCGTGCAGACGCAGTTGCCTCTGTGCTTCCGGTCGCAGGGAGGAGCTCGAGATGCTCCTGTTCGAAACCCGACTCATGCTTGCGTCTCCGGCTTCGACTCCTGTGGCGGGAGATCGCTGCATTCGTCGCGACGCGATATAGCCAGGTCGAGAAAGCGGCGTCCCCCCGGAAGCCCGGGAGCCCACGCCAGACCTTCAGGTATGTCTCCTGTGTCGCCTCGGAGGCGTCGTCTGGGTCTTTCAGGATCCGGAGACACAGCGTGTAGACCTCTCTGTAAGTGACGCGGACTAACTCGGCCCAAGCAACCTGATCACCCGCCCGGCATCGCTCGAGCAGATCCGCAGTGAAGGGGGGTCCCCGCCGTGGGTGTCGTTAAGACGCCTCATAGCGGCGAAGGTTACGGGCCTTCGGCGTTATTCGCCGAAGAACGTTTCTAGTTGGGAGAGGAGCCGGGCTTTGTCTCGTTCCTCTTCACGGCGCGCCCTGAGGTCGGATTTGGAGAGGGTGAGGATCTCTCGGACGCAGGCAACGAGCTCTTCGGGCTCGAACGGCTTGTTCATGTATTGGTCCGCCCCCAGCTGGAGGCCGAGCTCACGGTCCTGCTCGGAGCTCTTGGCGCTGAGGATCAGGACCTTGGTGGAGTCGCCCACCCCGTACGACTGCATGTTCTTGAGGACCTGATAGCCGTCGACCTTGGGCATCATGATGTCCAGGATCAAGAGGTCCGGAGGGTCCGCGATCAGCTTGTCGAGGGTCGCCTCGCCGTTGGAAGCAGCCGAGACCTCATGGCCCTCCTCGATGAGCCAGTACGTGACGAGCTGCCTGATATCGGCGTCGTCGTCAACGATATGGATACGCGCCACTCGCTCTGTCATCCTCCGTCAAAATCCCAGATTGGAAGAAACAAAAGATCCGTCCGCCTCTAAGAGTGACACGGTTCCGACCCTCCGTACAGGCTGAGGGTGATATGCGCCCTAAGCGGTTGGGCCGGCCCCTCCCGCTACGGCGGGGATGATCGACAGTTGTGCGTCTGGCGAGAGCGGGGTATCCAGGCCGTCGAGGAAGCGCACATCCTCGTCGTTCACATAGACGTTGACGAACCGACGCAGTTTCCCTTGGTCGTCGAGTAAGCGGGTAGAGATCCCAGGGTGCCTCGTCTCTAGATCGGCGATCACCTCGCCCACGGTCGATCCCGAGGCGGGCACCTCGGCGGCTCCCTCTGAGAGAGACCTGAGCTGAGTAGGAAGTTTCACTTTGATCGGCACGGCCTACACATCCTCCAACAGATGCTCGACCTCTTCCACCGAGGGGGCTATGGCTTTCAACCGGACGGGCCCGACGGCTTCGAGGGTCTTGAGCCCGATACCCGTTATAAGAGCGACGGTCTCTTGGTCCGGGGAGATGGCTCCGGAGGCCACGAGTTGCTCGAGGGCGGAGATAGTGACTCCCCCGGCGGTCTCCGTGAATATCCCCTCCGTTCTGGCAAGCAGTTTGATCCCATCGACAACCGCGGTTTCCGCCACAGAGACGATCTTGCCGCCACGACTTCTCGTCTCTTTGAGCGCGTAGTAGCCGTCGGCGGGATCCCCGATCGCAAGAGACTTCGCGATCGTCCGAGGCTTGACCGGCTTAACCTCTTCCTCACCGGCGGCGAACGCGGTGGCTACCGGCGAACATCCCTCGGCCTGAGCGCCGTGTACCACGGTGGTCTCGCCGTCTATCAGGCCGATCTCCGCGGCTTCACGCATGCCTTTGCCGATCTTCGTCAGGAGGGACCCGCTGGCGATGGGAACGACGATCGCATCGGGAGCGCGCCAGCCGAGTTGCTCCGCGATCTCGTAGGCGAGGGTCTTAGAACCTTCCGCGTAGTAGGGGCGCACGTTCACATTGACGAACGCCCACGGCTTGCTTCCCGCGAGCTCCGCGCACAAGCGGTTCACGTCATCGTAGGAACCGTTAACGGCGACCACGTCACCACCGAAGACTGTGGTCGCCGCGATCTTGCCGGCTTCCAAGTCTGAGGGGATGAAGACGACGCTACGCATACCAGCTGCTGCCGCGTGCGCGGCAACCGCGTTCGCAAGATTGCCGGTCGAGGCGCATGCTGCGACATCGAATCCGAATGACCGAGCCACCGACAGCGCGAGAGAGACAACCCTGTCTTTGAATGAGTGGGTCGGGTTCGAGCCATCATCCTTGATCCAGAGTTTCTTCAGTCCCAGCTCAGCGGCGAGGCGG
>JBKJYP010000149.1:0-4757 GCA_046715695.1 Actinomycetota bacterium
TGGTCGCTCCCCACGGTTGCGTACCACCATTGGTGGGCGATCTCGTGGGCTAGGACATGCCGGCCCACGGCCTCGTCGAACCCGGCATAGTCGAATAGCTCACCCAGAAGAGGCAAGGTTTCCAAGCCCCCCGGATCTCGAGCCACGAACACAACCCCCGGATATTCCATCCCACCGAGCACGCCCGCTGTTTCGACGACATCCAACTCGTCGAATGGCAGCTCCCCGAACATCTCAGAGAAGGCTTCGAACGCCTCGACGGCGTTGAGGCAGTCGAACAGGACTTCCGAACGTGCCTCTGCGGGATACCAACATCGCAGGATGCCGCCGTCGCTCGGTAGCTCTATGCCTCGGATGAAAGGCCCGATGGCGAACGCCGCGTCCCGGCTAGCCGGTGCATCGAACGCCCAGGTACGCAGCCCAGCAGAGTCCGTGACGTCGACAAGGTTCCCCGAGCCAACAACACCGAGCGAGTCGTCGAGCTCGATCTCGATGTGGTAGTCCGCAGGGACCGAAACGAACGGATCGCCGACGTTTCCGAACTCGTCTCTGCGCCATCCGGTCGTGTATGGCGCGACGGTCGGGATCCAGTTGCCCAAAAGGATCAGCTTGTCCCATCGCCCGAACCTTTCGGGGAACTCGGGGAGACGCGCGTCGAGGGCGATCTCGATGTCGACGGTCCCTCCAGGTTCTAGCCCCGGGCTGAGCCCGATCTCGAGGCTCGTCTCTTCGAGCTCGAAGCCGGCAGGCGCGCCTCTCACCGACACCGCAGTCACGTCGAGCGTCCCCGGCCTGGCTTTCGCCGCGAAGGTGCCGTTCACGTCGGCCGCGATCAGATCGGAAGCAAGAGGGATCTCCCTCAGCTTACGTGCGTAGGCCGCGGGCCAAACGCTAAGCACCATGTCGTTCAGAGGCACACCCGTCGTGTTCCTGTAGGTGAGTGTGGTCGTCCACACGAGGTCCGTTCCGTCTAGGTGCGCGTCGACGGCGTAGCTCTGAGAAGCAGCCGTGGGTGACGTCGCGGCGCGACGCTGCGCATCTTCCGGCCGGATCTCAGTCACCCCGAGGACCGTCTGAAGCCGATCCTCTTGACTTCGGTGACGCACATCGATCATGGTCGCCAGCCCATTCGCCAGAACGATGAGTGCTGTCGTCCCGGCCAACAGCCTGATCCTCCAGCGCCCTTCGAGCGGAACGACGACGGCAGCCGGTTGTGGTTCCCAAGCGACCGAGGTCCATACAACGGCCGACACGATCATCAGGACCGCTTCCAGCGGCACCCCGATGAGGAGTCGGGCCCCCTCCCAAGCCACCGTGAACGAGCTCCCCACCGGATAGTCGAAGGCCGTATCTCTGACGATCGGGATGGTCAGGGGGCCGAGGAGCCAGATGCACACGCCTGCAGCAGCGAGCGTCAACCACGCCATCACGATCTGGGCCTTTTCGGCGCGCACGAGCGCTCGTGCCTGCGACCACGCCTGGTGGGCCCCGGCCCCCTCGAAGATAACGTAACGCGAAGCCAACGTGAGATAGACGCGGATCGCCGTTCTCAGGATCAAGATCACGCACAGGAGAAGGACCGCCTCGCCCCCTCTGACGGCGCCGCCCCCCGCCCAGATGAGACCGGTGAGCAGTCCGGCTCCGAGCGCGGTCGTGAGGAGAGCTTCGATGTGGAGCAGCGCGACCTTGACCCAAGCTGCTTCGGTCGCGACCCAGGCCGATCCGTTCTCCGGCCCGGTCATGTAGATGAGGACCGCGTCGAGTCTTCGCCACACCACGAAGCCCACGGTGGCGAGCATGGCGATCGCTGTTAGCTCCAGACCGGTGAGGTCGGGCATCAAGCTCAGGGCGACCTCGGAGTCCCAGGTAAGCAGGAGGGCGACCAGGGGGATCGCCCCGAGGATCCCAGCCAGGGCGGGTACTAGAGCCAGGAGCATCGCGCAGGCGAAGGACGGCCCGGCTATAGCGGGTCTGCGGCCGATGACGGCGATCACGCGGGCGAACATCGCCGTATCTAATCCGACCCCGGCCGGCCTCCTTGGCCGGCCTCTTCGCCCGCAACGCTTGCGGAGGGTCAAACTTGACCTTTTGGGTCCCCAAAAGTTAGATTCCCGACCGTGAAAATCTCTGAGCCCGTCCTGACCAAGCCCGACCGCGAGACCCTGAAGGCGATGTATCGCCTCACCCGCCACGGCACGGACGCTCACACCGGTGCACTCGCCGAGGCCCTCGGTGTCTCTCCGGGGACGGCGACAGCAGCAGTGAAGCGTCTTGCGGAACGCGGCCTCGCCGATCACAAGCCTTACAAAGGTGTCGAGCTCACCCGAGCGGGGCGTCGCGTCGCGGTCTCCGCCATCCGGCGTCACCGGATCGTCGAGAGGTTCCTGTCGGACATGCTCGGCTATGCGTGGAACGAGGCCGACCGGCTGGCGGGTGACTTCGAGCACGAGCTACCGCAGGAGGTCGAGGATCGCCTGTACATCGCGCTCGACCGTCCGACGACCTGTCCCCACGGTTTCCCGATCCCGGATCAGGACATGCTCGACATCCCCGACCTGCCCTCGCTCTACACGCTCGAAGTGGGGGCTCTCGCAGAGGTCGCGGTTCCAGGCTCTACCGACCCTCAGGTTGTCGAGTTCCTCGAGACCCTTGGCCTGCGACCCGGGGTCCGCGTGATGGTGAAAGAGAAGCATCCGTTCGAGGGCCCACTGGTCCTCAACGTTGAAGGGCACGACCGAACGATCGGGGAGAAGGTCGCGCGCCAGATCTTCGTGCGCCCCGTCGAGACAAAGACAGCTAAGAGACGCGGTCCGGCGGCGCCCGCACCGCGCATACGGAAGGAGAGATCGGCATGAGGGAGGGACCTGGATGAAGATGCTTCTAGCGTCCGGTGAGGCGACAGAGCTCACCGGACTGGAGCTCACGAACGGCGAGAACATGGCCCTTTACGCGATCTTGGGTATCTCGCTCGTCGCGCTCGCCTACGCTTATTGGTTGGTCAAAGGCGTTCTTGCCAAGGACGAGGGCACCGAGAAGATGCAGGAGATCTCTCTCGCTATCCGCGAGGGGGCGAACGCGTACCTGAGCCGGCAATTCAAAACGATCGGCGCTTTCGTACTGATCCTGAGCTTCGTGCTCCTAGCGCTCGAGGCTCCCGACTGGGGGATCCGAGCATCACGATCGATCGCATTCGTGCTCGGTGCGGTGTTCTCGGGACTTACCGGCTACGTCGGTATGGGCTTGGCGGTCCGTGCCAACGTGCGCGTTGCCAGCGCAGCGCGCCGGGGTCTTCGGGAAGCCATGGCCATCGCTTTCAGGGCCGGTGGTGTGGCAGGCATGTTCACGGTCGGCCTCGGCCTCTTTGGAGCCACGGCGATCTTCATCATGTTCAAAGGCCGTGCGCCGCTCGTCCTCTTCGGGTTCGGTTTCGGTGGCGCTCTGCTCGCGATGTTCATGCGGGTCGGAGGTGGCATCTTCACTAAGGCAGCCGACGTCGGCGCCGACCTCGTAGGCAAGGTCGAGAAGAACATCCCCGAGGACGACCCTCGTAACGCAGCCACGATCGCCGACAACGTCGGTGACAACGTCGGTGACTGTGCAGGTATGGCCGCCGACCTCTTCGAGTCCTACGAGGTCACTCTCGTGGCGGCCTTGATCCTCGGGTTCGTTGCCTACCAGGGCACCGGTTCGGTCGTGGCGGCCGTCCTGTTCCCGCTGTTCGTCCGAGCGATCGGTGTCATAACCTCGATCATCGGTATCGAGGCCGTCAAGCCTCGCAGCGAGACCGAGCACGGGATGAAGGCGATCAACCGAGGCTTCATCCTGTCAGGCGTCGTTTCGGCGATCGCCGTCTTCTTCGTCTCCAAGTTCTACGTCAAGGACATCAAGACGTTCTACGCGGTCTGCATCGGCTTGCTCCTGGCCGGCGTCATCCACTTCCTGACCGAGTACTACACGTCGACCGAGCGCGGTCCGGTCAAGGAGATCGCGAAGTCAACCCGCACCGGCCCGGCCACCACGATCATCACCGGTACTGCTGTCGGGATGGAGTCGACCGTGTTCGCTATCTTCACGATCGCGGTCGCGATCTTCGGTGCGTTCCTCTTGGGTGACGGCAATGCCTCCCTCTCGCTCTACTACATCGCACTCGCAGGTATGGGCATGCTCACCACCGTCGGTGTCATCGTTTCGATGGACACCTATGGACCGATCTCGGACAACGCACACGGTGTTGCCGAGATGTCTGGAGGTCTCGGTGAGGATGCCGACCGGATCATGACGGGCCTCGACGCCGTCGGTAACACCACCAAGGCCATCACGAAGGGCATGGCTATCGCCACGGCCGTTCTTGCTGCCACGTCCCTATTCGGTTCCTTCCGGGACATCGTCGGCAACATCGCGATCGATGTGGCTAAGCCTGATGTGCTCATCGGATTGCTGATCGGTGGAGCGGTCCCGTTCCTCTTCGCCGCCCTAACTATCCGCGCTGTCGGACGAGCTGCAGGGACGGTCGTCCTCGAGGTACGGAACCAGTTCAAGAACAACCCGGGCATCATGGATTACACGGTCAAGCCTGACTACGCACGGGTTGTCGATATCTGCACCAAGACCTCGCTGCGTGAGCTGATCGCGCCAGGGATCCTCGCCATCGTCACACCGATCGTCGTCGGTTTCGCCCTCGGTGCGGTGCCGCTCGGAGCGTTCCTCGCCGGCACCATCCTCGTCGGCCAGCTCCTGGCGGTCTACCTGTCCAACGC
>JBKJYP010000150.1:0-8328 GCA_046715695.1 Actinomycetota bacterium
CACCGGGTTGGGCGGTGACGCTCCGCTGCAGAGCTGCTCTCCGGCGATCCCGGGGCCTCCGGCAAGATCCGGGTCAGAAGAGTTTGGACTCCTGATGTCGTGGCCCCAGAAACAGATCTCGGCCGTGCCTGTCTCGAGCTCCGCTTGTGGGATCTGGATGGTGCACTGACCGAATCCGGCTCCCGCGATCTCCGATATCTCACAGGCGTAGTCGGGCGATCGGTAACTCGCTCCGTCAGAGGGATCAGGGTCGTTCTCCGGAGACTCAACCTCGGCGTAAACCCTGAAGTCGTTGGTTGTGTCACCGGACGGACGGGGGCCGGCCGTCACCTGGCCCGCAGCACCTCTCGAGGTGCAGGTGTATGTCTCTGCGCTCGCAGATCCCGCACCTGATGGATTTAGTTCGCGCTCGGTGTCGGGGGGGTTGGAGTCGTCGCAATCCAACGTCACGAAGCCTCCGGGGAGACCCCACTGTGTCTGCGTGACATCGGTGCAGTCAGGCTCGGGGGGGTTGGTAGCTGGGTTGATAGTGCAGTTGGTGCCCCCGTTTCCGGGCTGGGGGTTACCACTGCCCCCGTACTCGTCGACCCCTTCGGTCTGGTCCGCTTCGGTCGTGCTTTGGATGCCGTCGTGGTCGATCCAGCCCCGGATCTCGTCGAGGCCGGCGTTCAGGCCCGTGTAACCGACGGTGCAGCTGGATGTGGGGTTGCCCGGAGCGATGGTGCATGTAGCGTCAGGGCTCGCCAGACTGTAGCTGGAGTCTGCGAAGAAGTCTCCGCTGGTGATGTTGTCGTTCGGGCCACTGCGCTCGAAGTCGATGGTGATGACGTTCGGCGACGTACAAGTGAGCACCACTCCGCCCGCTGTGGTGATCAGCTGCGCGGTCAGGGTGTGCGATTGACCGACGCCATGGCTATCACGGTCCGGCACGGCTCTGGTGGCTCCCCCGGAGATGTCGTTGACACCGCCGACAGCGAGAGCCTCGGCTTCGCTGGCCACGTCCAAGAGGCAGTTGCCATGGAGCGCTTGGGCCGGCTTCGGCAGGGGCTCCAGCAGGGAGAAAAGAAGGACCAGGCCCAAGAAGAAGGCAGGCGGGACCTCGTTGTCGTTAGCAGTCGTACGGACACTTTCTTACCTCCCTGTAGAAGGGGCGACCCCCCGCGATCCCATGGATGCATTAGCTGACCTAACTATCTCGGCCCAGGTCAGGCCGGAGCTTAGCCGTCTACCGTTCAAACGGCATTATCCCAGGAGAGGTTGCTTGCTCGGGGGAATTGCTTTAAGGACAGGAACTGCCCTTGCAGGCTCGGTCCGCTGCGAGCTGGGCGGACAAAAAGGTCACATCGGGATCATTCGTCGGGTCCTCGTCCCCCAGGAGGTTGAAACGCTGCCATGGGTCCGCGATGAGGTCGTAGTAGGCCCGGTCGAGGACGGTGATCGAATCTTCGGCGTAGTACTCCACATATTGATAGGTGTAGGTGCGGGTGGAGGCCCAGGTCGGAACGGGCGTCTCGTCGTCGACCCACGACTCGATCAGGACCCGGTCCCGGGCCGCTCCTCCCAGGAGCGACTGGCCGTCCACGCGCCCGAGCTCGATATCGGCAGCGTCAAGGATCGTCGCGGCGACGTCGAGGTTGGCGACCAGGCGGGTGTCCACGGCCCCCTGCTCGACATGGCCGGGCCAGCGCATGAGCATGGGGATCAGGATCGAGCCCGTATAGGCGTAGCGCTTCCCCACGATCCCGTGCTCGCCCCACATGAAGCCGTTGTCGGACATGAAGATCGCGAGCGTGTCTCTGGTCTCGTCCAGACCATCTAGATAGTTGAACAGGCGGCCCACCTGACGGTCGACGCTCATCAGGGTCCGCAGCTGCATCCGGCGGACCCTGGGTGCCCTCGCGGGCGATGAGGCCGACGCCTGGATGTAGGAGGGCTCGTCGGACAGGTCCCTGTCGGTCCGGTCGGGTGTGTCACGCGGGCGGGGGACGCGGGCTCGACGGTCGCGGAAGTTGGGGGTGTAGGGCGAGTGAGGGGCTGTCGGCCAGTAGTACATGAGCCACGGGCGCTGGTCATCGCTCTCGAAGATCTTGAGGAATCTCATCGCCTCAGAGGTGATGAAAGAAGTCGAATACTCGTCTACCGAGGTTGGGACGCCATCGATGTTGTAGGTGGAGTTGTAGTACCAGCCGCTCAGCCACTGTGCCCAGTGATCGAAGTCGGCTGGATTGCGGGCCGGATCCCACTTGTTGAGGTACTTGCCGACGATGGCGGTGTTGTAGCCGGAGTCATGGAGTGCGCGGTGAACCGCGGTCGTCTGATCGAGGGCCATGGCGTCGTCATTGGTGTGGACGCCGTGGTTGTGAGCGTATTGCCCGGTCATTATCGAACTGCGTGAAGGACAACACAGCGGCGTGGTCGCGAACGCGTACGCGTAACGGGTGCCGGCGCGAGCGAAGAGGCGGCGGACCTGCGGCATGACACTCAGTGTCTCCGGTCCGCGCTGATCGTCGGTGACGATGATCAGGATGTTCGGGCCCAAGGGCCCTGCAGCTTCTGCCCGGCGCGGCGGGACGTGCACCATCGACATGGCCACGATCACCGCGATCGCCATGGGCAAAGCTCGTGTGACGAGTCTGGCTAGTTTGATGGGACTTCTTTCTGTGGATGTCCTCGATCTTCTGTATCCATTATCCGGTGGGTGGTCACCGATGATCACGTACCCCCTATAACGACGTTGCGTCGGGTGCTGGTGTTACCCAGATATGAGGCATCGGGAGGCACGCCCGAGACCCGGATCTCCCAGACCCCTTCCCTCGGGAGCTCGAACCCAAGCGAGTAATCGCCTCCCGGGCCTGTGGTGACCGTGGGTCCCTGCCGCCAGGGCCTCTCTGGGCGCCGGAACTCGAGCGTGACCCGGGCTCCTTCCAGGGCCGGGAAGGTGCGACCGTCGATCCTGATGGGCTCCCCCAGCGGCACCCGGGGATCGGCCACGACCAGCGAGACCTCGATCAGGATCTCGATCGTGATGGGCCCCGAGGTGGCGGCTCCGAGGAGTGGGTCCGAGACCTCGGCCGTGTAGGTGGACCGAGATCCAGGCTCGGCGAGGACGGACCACGAGCCGTCGGCCCCGGAGACCGCGGGGTACTCCTTCTCATCGCCCGATGCATCCGTCTCTGTGACCACGATCTCGGCCCCCTCGACCGGGCCACCGGCGCATGTGACCGACCCGGAGATGATTGGCGTGTTGAAGATCGAGGTCCTCTCGGGCCCTCGCAGCGGCGAAAGAACGGTGCTCTCCCGCCCGTCGAACCTCAACGACCAAGCGAGCTCGCGGGGCTTGAGCGGCCCGGGCTCCGGCATCTCTGTGGTCGAAAGCCCGAGAACGAGCTTCTTGGTCTGACGTTTCCCGAAGAGCACATCGAGGCGTGCAACGCCATCCTCATCGAAGGAGAGAACCTCATCGGTTGCCGGGAGGCCCTTGATCTTCAGCTCGGCCATCCCCGCGCTGCCCGGAGGCCCCGCGACCGTGAGGTGAGCGAGGCCGAAGCGCGGAGCGTCGTTCGCCGGTTTGATCTTGAAGTACGAGGATGCCAACCGAGACATCGGGGCAAGCTCTCTCCTGCACGAGTCCGAAGCGACAGGATCGACCGCCCCCGCTATCGGCCAGACGCCGTCCCCCAGTTCGCGGATGTAAGCCTCTCCCTCACTGAACCTCTCGAGACGCCATCTCCACAACAGGAACTCACCCCAAGCGGAGCTGAGCGACACACCGCGCGCCGATAGAGCCGCTTCGATGGCCTGGAGTGACCCGACACCCGGATCCGCGAGCCTCTCCCAGATCTCGCGCACCAGATCCTTCCCACCGTTGTCGTAGCGCTCACTCAGGTACTGCATATAGAGGAACGCGCCGTACTCGTGCTGCGAGCCCACGAAGTCCAATGCAAGTTCTGGCTGTGTCACGAACGCGCGCACCAATAGATGGTTGCGATCGAGGTCATCGCGCCACACGTCCTCCAGCCAAGTGGATGTGGCTTCACGGATCCAGTGGTCATCGTTTACGTCGTATCCGAATTGGATCGCGTGATGGAACTCGTGCACCGCGAAGATGTCGATCTGACCTTGATCCATATCAGCTCTCACCATCCGGATCGGGACCAGGATGTAAGAGGGCTGCGATCGCTCTTCGGTGAGGAACAGTGCCTGGGTGTACCCGAATCCCTGCGCCGCGGCAACGAAGAGCGGATACCTCCCCTCGTTGGGAGGCGCTCGGTAGCCAAGGTCGTCTACGAGGAAGCCCCGAGCGCGCTCGAAAGTGTCGAGAACCCTTGCGATCCCGTCGGGGACGCCGTCGTTATCCGTATCGGTTAGGTCGGGTGCATCTGGGCTCGACGGGTCAGCATCCCAGGTGATCTCGAAATGCGCGCTGGCGCTCGTGCTTTCCGCGTCCTGCCCGCGGGCCGGTGTGCTCGAGACGCACAAGAGCATCAGAGAAAGACATAGGGAAAGGGCGTTGGAACGCCGGGCACGCTCAGTCACGCGCGCAGAACCTACCCTCGCTTCAGCGTTCCGCAACCTCCGACGAGGGGCCGGATGAAAGCCAGGCACGACGGAAACCCTTGCGTGCTCGGTGGATCAGTGACTTCGTCTGGCCCTCGGTGAGCTCGAGGTGGTGCGCAACCTCCGCATACGAGTGACCCTCGAGGTCACGCAGGATCAGCGCGTCGCGGTGGCGAGGAGGCAAGGCCGCGACCTGGCGCATCACGCGTCGATCGCTGGCCGCCTGCACGGTCATCCATGCAGGGTCGGTCACTTCGGGTGGCCCCGAAGGTGAATGGAGCAGATCCTCGATCGGGGTTGGGTCGAACGGACGTCTCCGGCCCGCTCTGAGGTGGTCGAGACACACGTTCGTCGTGATCCGTGAGATCCAGGGCCCTAACTGGTACTGGCCGTTGAAGCGGCCGAGGGCCTGATAGATGCGCAGGAAGGACTCCTGTGCGGCTTCTTTAGCGTCCTCGGGATGAGACAACATCCGGTAACAGACCGACCGCACCTTAGGGGCATAACGGTCATAGATCGCCTGATAAGCGCCCTTCTCGCCTCGTTGGAACGCGAGGGTGAGCTCCCGATCCTCGGGTGAAGGCGGCAGATGATCCTGCACCGCTATGTGTTCCCGGGTTACGTCTTTTGGCATGCGCTTTAGGCCCTTTATCCGTAGGTGGGACCAGCGTCGCAGAGGCCGGGAGTGACCCGGAATAGTCCTTTAGGACCATTTCTCCCTAGTCAGCCGGCGCCGGCTCCGGGGGCCCGAGGCGGCGCCGAGCCAGGTGTTGGGCGCCGGTCGCGGCGAGCAGTGCGACCACCCACACGAGCTCTCCTCGATGGCGGAAGGCGGTGCCCACGTTGCCTTCGGTCAGTGCGTAGGTGACGAGCACCCCACCACCCGCCAGGATCGGGAAGGCGAGGCAACGCAGCCACTTCCTCGATCGATAGAGACCGATGGCCGCCAGGATCAGGAGCGGGTACCAGATCAGGGACTCCATCGAGGCGAGACGGAGCTGGGTGGAGCCTCCTCGTCCCGGGAAGGGCTCGAGCAACACCACCTCGATGCCTCTAGGGAGATGGCGTATATCTGGGCTGAGGAGACCAGGCTCGTTCCCTGCGGCCGGTGGTGGCGGCGGGGGAGGAGCGGCTTCGCCGGGGACCGGCTCACCACCGGTCTCGAACCCCCACGCAACATCAAGGATCCCGTCAGAACCGGATGCATCGGGGGCCGGCGAGCCATCGGGACGCGGCGAGCCCTCGGGGCCCGCCCCGATCGGTCTCTCGAGGCCGGACGCGACGACAGGCGATGACTGGGGAGAAGGAACCACAAGGCCCACGATGGCGCTGTTGGCACCGATCGCGTTGGCCATCCGGCGCTGCCCGAGCGAGCCGGCATTGGCGACGAAGTCGGCACCCGCGGGACCGGCCCCGACCAGCCACGGTACGGAGACGGCGATGAGGACCGCACCCGCGACCCGAAGCCAGTGCAAGCGCGCGATCCCGAACAGAGATGCGATCGCGAGCGCCCAGCAAGCGATGACGAACGAGTGGAGTCGTAAGTACGCGAGCAGCCACAAAAGCAACGCGCTCGCGACCGCGATCCAGATCAGGTTCTTGTCCTCGCGACGGCCGGCCGCTGCAACCAATACGGCGATCGCGGCCATGAGCAGCCAAACCGCTGCATCCTTCAAGATCGCCGACGACCAAACGATCTGAGACGGGAGCAGAGCTACCACCAGTCCACAGGCGACAGCCCACCGTCTCTCGAGGAACTCCAGGGCCACCTTCGTGGTCGCAGCCGCTGCACCGGCACCCAGCAGGCCGACGAATAGTTGCCCCGCCAACGTGTGAGAGCCGAAGAGCTTGAACACGAGGGTTAGTGGAACCAAGAACGTCGCAGTCGCCGAATACAAGAAGTGGGTGTACGGATCCCAGCCGGCCGTCTGGCCATCTGCCGCCTGCATCGCCATCTGCGAGTAGGTGAGGTCGTCCATCGCGACCGCGCCGTCGAAGAAGACCGTTATGACCAGTGCCGCCACGACGCGCGTGGTCAACGCCAAGAGGAAGACGGCCGCCACCGGATGGTCGCTCACGAAGGAGATGGAACGCTTCATGACAACTTCTCGGCAAGAACGATCAGTCCCGCGTCATCCCGTTTCGTGAGAACACTGAAACCTTCCTGTTCGAACCAGGGTGCGATGTCCTCCCAGACATAACGAGCTTCCAGAGGCGCGCTCAACCGGTCGAAGGTGTCGAGCCATAGAGCTCTAAGGGGCCGGCGGCGGTATGTCTGCAGCGGAACCTTCGCTCCCAAGCGACCCGGTATCACGAAGAGCAGATAGAGGAGGGCGGCCAAGGGAGCCGAGAGCACCCTGAGGAGCGGATGCGGCAAGTGAACGGTCACCCGGCGCATGGCGGTTGCCACGGCCAGACCTGATCGTCTAAAGCCTCGACCGCTGGGGCGGCTATAGACATATAGGAGCAGGCGGCCTCCGGGACGCACGAGGCGGCAGATCTCACGGAAACCACGGCGGGGGTCGGGCAGGTGATGGATCACTCCGAGGCAGAACACCAGATCGAAACTCTCGTCCTGCAGAGGGGATGCCACGAGATCGCCTCTTATGACGGTGGCGTTTTCGAACTCGCCCAGGTTCTTCGCGGCAGCTCGAACGGCTTCCGACCCATCGATCGCGCACAACCAACGGACCAGGGGAGCGGTGAAGTACGAGAACCGACCTTTGCCGCACCCTGCGTCGAGCACGATCTTCTCTTTTAGCCAGCCGGGTTCGATATCGGCGAAATACCTGCGCCAGAAGATCTCATCCTCCGGCTGGATCACATCGAAGGCGTTCCACTCGTAACCGAAGCTCTCGAACGTTGCTTTCTGAAGATCGTTCACGAGACCCTTCTTTGGAGCAGGTCCCCGTAGAGCGATCGCACCTCGGCTACGAGATGCTCGAGAGAGAACCTCGACATCGACTGTGCGCCTAGAGCACCCATCTTCGATCGACGCCGGGAGTCTGAGAACATCTCATCGATGGCGCGGGTGATGGCGCTCGCGTCTCCCGGAGGTACGAGGGATCCTGTCTTACCGTCGTCGACGACCGAGCGAACACCTCCGACATCTGTTGCCACCACGGGTCGCGACGAAGCGAGGCTCTCGATCAAGGCGACGGGCGTGCCCTCTCGACGGCTTGATAGAACGGTCATGTCTGCGGCGGCATAGACCTTGGATACGTCCTCGACCCCGCCGAGGAACCTCACCCTGTTTCCGAGGCCCAACGCCGCGACGAGCTGCTCCAATGTCCTCCGCAACTCCCCGTCCCCGGCAACCAGAACGTGAACATCCGGTAAGCCCGCGATGGCTCTGAAGAATGTCTCGTGATCCTTGATCGGGATCAGACGCCCGACGACCGCTATGACGCGCGCCTTCGGAGCCAATGAGAAGAGCCGACGGGCTGCGGACTAGTCTTGCTTCGCCGGATCGAAGGGCGTCAGGTCCACCCCGACAGGGATCACGCGCCAAAGTTCGGGTTCTCCGATACCCAACGCCAGCAGTTCGTCTCTGACTTCCTCGCTGACCGCGATCAGCGCATCGGTCCGTTTCGCAAGGGCACGCTCAGCCTTGATGAATGCGGCCTGCATCGGGCCGGAGAAGTAACCGGACAGCACGTGTCCATGGAACGTGTGAACGATGACTGGTCTAGGAGTGGAGCGCAGAGCAACGAGCCGGCCGATCGTGCCGGCCTTCGCCATGTGCGTGTGTAACAGCCGTGGCCGGTGGCG
>JBKJYP010000151.1:0-8505 GCA_046715695.1 Actinomycetota bacterium
TCGAACCGGCGACCCCCACCTGAGCTTCCCGTGTGAATCAGCCTCGGGCCGATCCCCGCTGGTTGGTACCCGACATCGGCCCTTTGACCTGCAGCGGATCGGTAGGTGGTGCTCTATCCACTGAGCTACACGCGACAAGGATGGGCCGGGTGGTCACTGCCAGGCCACGCGCCACATGCACCACTGCCAAGAGGTTCCGCGCGCTAAACGCCCTGCCCATCTCGTGCCCCGCCCCCCGGGTCTGATGCAGCCACTCTCACCGGGCGTTACCGGCATGCGGGCGGGGTAGTGCACGGGCCTCCCACCCGCCGGGCCGTCCACCGAACCGGCTCCCCGGCCCAAGCGACCTGCTCTGTCCGCACTTCACCCGGCCGCGGCCGGGATGACGGACTGCGTCTCTAGCCCGGCGCCGCCAGACCATCAACAACCGACACCGCGTGACCGACCGTGCTGTCCTCAGAACCCGGCGCCGCAATGTCAACCGCGGCCCCCGACAACGCATCCCGGATCGCACCGACCACCTCGGCCGGACACACCCACGACTCCCGGAACTGACCGCCACGCTGCAACAACCACCGCGCCACAGTCCGCCGATACTCGGCCGGAACTGCAGCCAAGTCCGCGTCGGTCACCTCCGGCGCGGTCACAGCGCACCGAACGCAGCATCAAGCGCGTCGTTCCGCAGCCGCTCCGCCGCGATACTCCCCCGACGGGTCAGACCGCCACGCGGGCCCACCAGCCCGGACCGGCGCAACTGCCGCTGGTGATCCGTGTCCGCGGCGTGGACCCGCGAACCCTGGTGGTGGTTGGCCGTGTCCCGCAGCGCGTCAGCGTCCGTACGGGTGTCCGCGTCCGTCACCCGGTTCCGCCCGGCGCCCGGCACGATCACGTTGCCCCGACCATCCCACGCCGTCGGCCAGTCACGCTGGCCCTGCGTCTCCGGCCCGTCGGCCGGCTCGACGCCGGGGCACTCCGTACGCCACGTGCCCTCGATCCGGTGCTTGACGTGCGGCGCGGTGTCGGAACAGATCGGGGTCGGGAAGTCGGGCATCTCAGGGAACTCGTCCCGGTGGTTCGTCATGCCAGGACCGTTCGCCCGCAGGTCGAACGTCACACCGTGGTCGAGGCACTGCGCCCGGCCGCCGGACATCCCGTCCCAGTTGCAAGTGGTCTCGTGGCTGATGCTCGGCGTCGAGTGGTAGTAGCGGCGGCGGCTCTCGCTCATGTCAGGACCTTTCGTGGCGGTTGTCCTTACGACACCAAAAGCATCGCACGGCTACTCCCCATTGCGCAACCCCGCTCAGCGAAGTAATCTTGCGGCATGACCGACGAACCCCCACGGCCCCCCGGACGGTGGGCCACCCGCACCGAGGTAGCCAAATACCTCCGCGTCAGCTACGCCACGGTGGGCAGGCTCGGTGCAACCGGTCAGCTCACCCGCTACAAAGTCGCCGGCCAACTCACCCGCTACGACCTCGACGAGGTCGACCGCATGGTGCTCGCCTCCGCGTCATCGACAAGCGGCGGCAGTGAGTAGCGAAACGGAGGGGCTGGCCACGCCACATGACCAGCCCGGAACCCGTGACGACACCCTAGCCGCACCGCAACCCGAACCCGTTGACATCGGCGCGACTCTCGGCCGATGGAACGCACTCATCCGCCGCGCCCGCATCGGCCGACACCTAAAGGAGGCGGCGTTGACGCTCAGTTCCTACGCCGGGTCCCACGGCCGCGACATCAAATGCGGGGTCGCCCGGTACGCCGTCGACTGCGAGGTCGGCTACTCCACCGCCCGCCGCTACCTCGCGTGGTTCCGGGAAGTCGGACTGATCGAACTCACCCGCGCCGGGAACCACAAAGCCGGGCGCGCCGACGAGTACCGGCTGACCGTCGGCCCCGCCGTGCATGAGCGCCTCGACATCCCCGAAGACGACGAGTACCGGAAGCTGATCGACGAAGTGAACGGCTCCAACAAGACCGCCCAGAAGGACCGCCGCGCCCGCAATCAGCGCTCACCCAAGACGAGCGCTAATACTACGGAACCGGCCGAAACATCAGCGCTCACCATAGAGAGCGCTAATGGCGGCTATCAGCGCTCATTTTCGACGCCATCAGCGCTCACCCTAGATGAGCCCCCACCTTCCACTAACACCTTCCAAAGACCAGGCGACCTTCCACCTGGGGGCGCGCCGCCCCCAGACCCCCGACGACTCCGCGGACCTTCGGCCCCCGGAAACGACCACCGCAAGCCACCCACTGAGCTGCCCACCCAACCACCCGCCCTACAGCGCAACCACCGACCGCGGGCGCGCGGAGACGAGGAAGACGCCGTGCACCTCGCACCCGTCATCGACATAGCGGCCTGGCAAGCGTCATGACCCGCCATCAGCGCTCACCATCAGCGCTCACCCCGCCGCCCAGGAGGGCCACGCCACATGAGCCCACCCCTCGCAGACGCCACCATGCTCCGACCCTGCCGACCCCTCGCCCGCCACGTCACCCACGAACGCGACCGCGGATGGCCCGGCATCGGCCCACCCTGGCGCTGGCTCTGCTCCGACATCGAACGCGACCAACCCCGCCGCCAACCAACCGCCACCCAGGACCAGCCATGACCCTCTACCGGCTCACCACCGGCGACATCGTCACCACCCGCGACGAAAACCAACCCCTCGACGCCTACGCCGCGATCGTCCTCAGCAGCGGCGCCCTCCACCCACTCGACGACAAAGCAGCATGGGCACTCCGCAACCAGCCCAGCGACACACAGCCACACGGCAACTACGCTCTAAACGAGCCACTAAACGAGGGGGGAAACGCCGATGGTCCGGGCGAACAACGGCCAGCGTGACCCCCTTGAGCTGCCGTGGAACCGGCACGCGCTGTGTCGGATGCTCGCTGAGGGCCGGATGCCGCAGGCGGAGATGGCGACGCGGATGGGGGTGACTCCGGGTGCGATCACGCAGTTCAAGCAGCGGCATGCGGAGAAGATCGCGGCGATCGCGGCGGACGTCGAGAACGAGTTCGCGGGGATCGCGATCGCGCAGAAGCAGAACCGGCTGGCCGTGTACGAGCAGGAGCTGGCGAAGGCGATCGAGGCCGGCGCGGATAAGCACATCGTGGCGCGGCTGCTCAGGCAGATTGCGGAGGAGATGGGCCATCTGCCGTCGCGTGTGCAGCTGTCCGGGCAGGTGGGGATTCAGACGACGTACACGATCACGGGTGAGGACGGGATCCCTGTGGACCCGGAGGCGCTGAAGTGACGTACGCGGAAGGCTCGTGCCCCGGCGGGTACACGCCCGGGGAGGGCCTGTGCGGTCAGGTCGGCTGCTGCAACCCCGGCCCGTTCATTCCGCCTCAGCCGGTTCCGGGTAGCCCGGACCCCTCGCCTGGGGGTTCTGACGCGCCTACGGCCCGTACAGCGGGCGCACGGCCCACCCTGGTCGAGTTCCTCAACGCCCGATACGACGAGATCGAGGCGACCGCCGACGCCTACCACGCCGCCGACGTCGGCTCCGTCCTCTGCGACTCGATCCCCGTCAGCAACTACCCCGACGAGCCATGCAGCTGCGACATGCCCGACCGCACCCGCCGGCGGGTCGCCGCCGCCCGCGGCATCATCCGCTGGACACAGACCGTCGACCCCGACGAACGCGCCGCCATCTACGGCATCGACTTCGACTACCCGCTGCGTTGCCTTGCCGTCGAGTTCACCGCACACCCCGACCACCGCCCGGAATGGAACCCGTCGTGACCGACCCACTCACCCCCGGCCGATACGGACACACCTCCCGCCTCGACCCGGCATCCGCCACCATCGCCGACTACGACGCAGCGACCAGCCGCGCCACCGCCGCCCTGTGGCGCCACCTGCCCTCTGACGTGCAGGAGGGCCGCGAACAGGCTGACGTCCGGGCGTGGGTTGACGTCGTGGTGGAGGCGTTCGCCGCGCACTCCGACAAACCAGCTACGACCGAAGCCCCGGGCAACTCGGCCCTCACTGACAAGGAGTGGGCAGCGCTCCACGGGGACGCGTCGTGACCGCCTACGAAGTCCCTGACCTGCCGAAGATGCTCCGCGAAACGTTGTGCGTTGCGCAGCAGCGCATCCTGTCCGACCCGCACAACACACGCCGCGCCGAGCACAGTGACCGCCTGCAACGCCTGATCAACGAATGCGACCGGCACCGGCCGCTCGGCTCCGACGGCAAGCACGGTGACCGGCACACCCCGACGTGCGGCTGCGAGGACAACCCGGCCGCGCCGCCGGCTGACGCTGACGGGCAGTGCGGCGCGGCAGGCCCCGACGGCCTGCGCTGCGGACGCCGTCCCGGTCACCAGCCGCTCATCGACATCGAGGGCGGGAACGACCACGCGGCGTACGGCGAGTCCGGAGAGCTGGTGCGGTGGTGATCGAACCGACCACAGAGATGCGCGCGGCGGTGGGATCCGCCTGCTACGACCAGCTGAACGATGACGAGCGGGCCGCGGTGGCGGCTGCTGTGCTCGCCATCGTCGAGCGGGACTACGACGTCAGACCACGCACGTTCTTCGAACAGGTGGCGGACGTCCGCGCCCTGACCGACAACGCCAACCAGCCCGCAGGTGAGTACGTCCACGCCGTCACCGGTGAAGTCGTAGCCTCCGCCGACTTCAACCACAGAGAGCGTGACGTGCTGCAATACCAGCTACGGGCGGTACGCCCGGCGCCGTTCGAGGTGCAGATCAGGGGCATGCTCATGGACGGGTTCGTTGATCGTGTGCCCACACAGTGCCCGCGGTGCACCAGCCCGTACCGGTACCACCGGTTCGCGATCACCGACGGCGGCGGCAGCGCCTCGTACTGCGGCGACCCGTGGCACAGCGACGACGCGATCACCTCCGGCACCTACCCGCCCGCCACCGAGGAGCAGCCATGACCCGGCGGTGGCACATCCTCGGACCACACCCGACCCTGGGCAGACTCGCGGCCGTCGCAGCCCTGCTCATGGCCTGCGTGGCAGGCACGCTCATCGCCGGGCTAGAACTCGCAGGCGTGTCCATCTGGCGCCCGCTCCTCACCGAGATAGGACTACGACCATGACCCGTCCCGAACCCGTCCGCCTCACCGACGCCGGCGACGGCATCCAACTCCACCCCGACCAGATCGCCGCGACGTACACGATCGCGCCGTGGCCCGACGACAACGGACCGTGGACCGACATCCCTGAAGCCCGACCCCGCTGCAGGGTCCGTGTCACCGGCACCGACCCGGTCGTGATCGTCGTCGACACCGACGGCAGCCTCCACCACCCGAAGAACCCCAAGCTGAAGATCGACCAATACCCCGGGGCCGGCTACGCCCAGGTGCGGGCGGAGGGCGAGGCCCGGTGGACGAGGGCGAACGGGTCCGACACGGACCAGCCCGACGACGTCGTCCGGCCGCAGGTCGGCAGGGGCGCCGGCCGTGGGTAGCCACCCGAACGGGCCGAAGCCGCCGAACCCGCAGAACGCGCCGAAAGGTCACGGGAAGAAGCCGCCTCCGCCGCCGGCGCACAGCAACTCCGGGACGTCGAGCACCAGCGGGAGGAGTGCCACGTTGGCGTGGATCGCGGTCGCGATTTGGGCGCCTCCGACGGTGGCGTTCCTGGCCACGGTCGGGTGGATTGTCAGGGGGTACGTGTCGTGATGCGGTTGTTGTGCTGGTTGGGTGTGCACCGGTGGGGCGAGTCGGCGACGGGCCGGTGGGCGCGGTGTGTGCGGTGCGGGGTCAAGCCGCGGGAGGCTGCCGCGGGTGAGCGCGCGGGCCGGCGGTTCGCCGACGGTGTGGCGCTCGACGCTCGGACGGTCCGTCAGGTTCGGACGCGTGACGAGCAGGCCGCGGGCGCGGCGCCGGTCGTTGAGCGTCCGCTGCAGACTGGCGGGATCATCCGGCCGGCGGTGCCGTCGACGTCGGACGCGACGCGCCGGTACACGACCGGCGGCCCTATCCACCCGTTCCACGGCGGGAGCGGCCCGGAGATGATCGACCTTCCGCCGGGGTCTTTCGTCCACCCCTACTCGTACGTCGGCGGCCCGAACCGGCACGGCCCCGGCCGGCCACCACCCGAACCCGTCCTCGACGACGACGCCGGTACGGCGCCGCTCGGCCGCTGTGACCGGCCGCCGGCCGGCTGGGTGTGCTCGCGCCGGTTCGCGCACCCCGGCCCATGTGCTGCGTCGCCGGACCCCGAAGGTGGCACCCCGTGATCGTGTTCCTGCACGTGGCGATCGTGGCCCTGTTCGCGCTCGCCGTGCTGCTGCTGCTCATGCCCTATTTGGCGTTCCAAGACCCGTCGCTGGACGACAAGCCGTGACTCGCACCCTCCGTGCACGCGCCCGGCGCCGCCATCACCGGCGGCGCTGGGCGCTGTCGTCGATCGCAGCCCAACGCGCGTACCTGCGGTGGCGTCTACTCGACGGCCACCACTGCATGCACTTCCCGACGGACCCGCTGTGACCGTCACCCACCAAACCCACCGGTACGCCGGCCGCGGCGCAGCACACGAAGTCTTCACCCGCCGCGACGAGGAAGTCCTCTTAGCCGGGCCAGCCGGGACCGGTAAGAGCAGGGCCGCCATGGAGAAACTCCACATGATGGCCCTGCTCAACCCCGGCATGCGCGGCCTGATCATCCGGAAGACGGCGACGTCGCTGACCTCGTCGGCGCTGAAGACGTGGGAACGTGACGTCGTCGTGCATGCCCTGCTCGACGGGTCCGTCTGGTTCCACGGCGGCAGCACCCGCGAGCCGCCGGCGTACCGGTACTCGAACGGGTCGACGGTCGCGATCGGTGGGATGGACAAGCCGATCAAGGTCATGTCGACGGAGTACGACGTCGCCTATGTGCAGGAGGCGACGGAGTTCACCGAAGACGAGTGGGAGTCGTTGACGATCCGGCTGCGGAACGGCCGGATGTCGTTTCAGCAGGTCATCGCGGACTGCAACCCGGCGCACCCCACGCACTGGCTGAAGCAGCGCGCGGCCCGCGGCCAGACCGTCATGCTCCACTCCCGGCACGAGGACAACCCCCGCTATTTCAACGCCGACGGGTCGATGACGGTTGAGGGTGCGGCGTACATGGCGCGCCTCGATGGCCTGACCGGGGTCCGCCGGCTCCGCCTGCGGGACGGGATTTGGGCTGCGTCGGAGGGTGTGATCTACGACGGGTGGGATGAGTCGAAGCACATCATCGGCCGGTTCGACGTGCCCCGGGATTGGCCCCGGTTCTGGTCGATCGACTTCGGCTACGTTCACCCGTTCGTGTGGCAGGACTGGACGCAACGCCCCGACGGCGGGCTTGTCCTGGTGCGGGAGATTTTCCACACGAAACGCCTGGTTGAGGATCATTGCGCCCAGATTAAGCGGCTCCACACCGATGACG
Source organism: Actinomycetota bacterium (assembly GCA_046715695.1). GTDB lineage: Bacteria > Actinomycetota > CADDZG01 > CADDZG01 > WHSQ01 > DATLNM01. The sequence goes on from JBKJYP010000151.1 coordinate 7,402, forward strand.
GGTCGGAGACCGGCAGGTGGGTGTCGCCGCGCCCTCAGTTCATCGTCGCTGACCATGATGCGGAGGACCGGGCGACGTTCGAGCGGCACATGGGTTGGGGGACGACTCCGGCGAATAAGACCGTGTCGGAGGGGATTCAGGCGGTCGCGACCCGGTTGAAGCCGGCCCCGCCGCGGGGCCGGCCGCGGTTGGAGATCATGCGGGATGCGTGCGTCGAGCGGGACCCGGATTTGGCGGATGCGAAAGCGCCGACGTCGACGGCGGAGGAGGTCCCCGGCTATGTGTGGGCGCCGGGGAAGGAGCAGCCGGTGAAGTTGTTCGATGATGGTTGTGATGCGGCGCGGTATCTTGTCGCTGAAGTGGACCTTCGTGGCCAGACAAACGTGAGGTGGGGATAGCTGTGAAGCCGACGACAGGGCGAATCCTGCGTTACCGGGGGAAGCACGGGTTGCAGGCGATGCGCGCTGCGATCGTCACCTGTGACGTCGAGACGCTCGATCCGCGCGGGGTCGAGTCGGGGGATATCCCGGGGCTTGACTCCGATGAGCACGTGCATCTGTGGGTGTTCACCCCGGGCGAGGCTGGCGGTTTCACGGAGTACAACGTCGGACCGGGTGACGGTCCCGGCGAGTGGTCGTGGCCCCCGCGAGCCTGACGGCGTTCGCCGTCGTCTGCCGGTGGTGCCTGCGCCCCCGGCGCCCCGTCCGTCTCGGAGGTGCACGGCTATGCCCGACCTGCGACTACCCGCCTACACCGAGGCCATCAACATGAGCAGCACGCCGATCCCCGCCGCCGACGTCGAGTACGTACCCGACGAGAACATCCCGATGCCGGCACCCGAAGACGTCGTCTACCTGTACGGCTCGAACGAACCGGCGGAGATCACCGTCGCGCAGCTCACCGCCGCGTTCGAGGCGCTCGGGCTGGGTTCCGACATTGGCGGCATCACCTCCGTCACGTTCACGCCCCACGCCGTGACCGTCGTCCGGCTGCGGCGTGACGCTCGGCCGGCCGGCGGAGTCACGTCGACCATCACCACGACAATCGGGATCAGGTACGCATGACGACGCAGACGATGAGCGGCGCGTGGGCGCAGGCCCGCGC
>JBKJYP010000152.1:0-2585 GCA_046715695.1 Actinomycetota bacterium
CTGCAGCGGATCGCGGACATATCCCGAGAAGTCATCGGAGCTCGCTACGGCGCCGTGGGGGTGCTGGGTGATCATGGGGAGTTGGCGCGCTTCGTCTACTCGGGCATCGACAAGGAGCTCGCCGACACGATCGGCGACCTCCCGGTGGGGAGGGGCGTGCTCGGAGCCCTGATAGAGGAGGAAGCCCCCCTCAGGTTTCAGGAGATCTCGGACCACTCTCGGTCGTACGGTTTTCCTCCTAACCATCCACCGATGCACACGTTCCTCGGGGTACCGATCGTCGTGCGAGATCACATATTCGGTCGCCTCTATCTAACGGAGAAACAAGGCCCTGAGGGATTCACCAAAGATGATGAGCGCATCGCCCTGTCGTTCGCTGCGCAGGCTGGGGTCGCTATCGACAACGCACGATTGATCGATGAGCTGAAGGCTCGCGGAGAGACCCTCGCGATCCTCGAGGAGCGAGACCGCATCTCGAAGGATCTCCATGACGGGGTCATCCAGTCCATCTATTCGGTTGGGTTATCCATCCAGGGAGCGATGACGCTGATCGAGCGGGATCCGGATGGAACGAAGAAGCGGCTGAACGACGTGATCGTCACTCTCGACAACGTCGTGCGAGATGTGCGCTCCTACATCTTTGCCCTGCAGCCGAGAGGCGCTGAGGCGCGCGACCTCAAGCGGGGGATAGAAGAGTTGGTTGCGGATCTCGAGGTCAATGCACTCGTGGAGACCAACGTTCAGCTGTCCGAGACTGCCCTCGAACTGATCCCAGAAGGGGCTAGGGGGAATCTTATCCAGATCGTGCGCGGGATCCTGTCGAACATCGCTCGCCATGCCCGGGCTACACAGGTTTGGGTGGCATGCGTCGCGAAGGATGACGACACGATCATCGTGACGATAGAGGATGACGGCATAGGTTTTAACCCAGCTACTGTTCAACGAGGTGATGGTCTCACCAACATCGAAGAGCGCTCCAGACACATCGGCGGAGAGTTCGGCATATCGGACCGTGCGCCGAGAGGCACGGTGCACACGTTGTCTCTTCCTGGGGAGAGGAGCTGACAGTGAAGACAAACCTCCGGGTGATGCTGGTCGACGATCACGAGATCGTGCGCCAAGGGCTGCGCTCTCTGCTCGAAGCAGAAGATGACATCGAGGTCGTTGCCGAAGCCGACAATGGGCCCGGCGCGGTTTCTCTTGCCAGCACGCACCAGCCGGATGTTGTCGTCATGGACGTGCGCATGCCCGGCGGCTCGGGGGTTGAAGCGTGCCGGGCCATCCGCGATGAACGTCCGGATGCGCAGGTCATCATGCTCACTTCGTTCTCAGATGACGAAGCCCTGTTCAACTCGATCATGGCCGGTGCTGCTGGCTTCGTCCTCAAACAGATCCGGGGCAACGACCTCGTCGAGGCGATCCGCACGGTGGGCTCGGGCAGATCCCTTCTTGACCCGGACGTAACGCAGCGCGTGCTCGAGCGTCTTCGGAAAGCGAAGTTCGATGACAAGGATCCCAAGCTCGCGCGCCTCTCACCTCAAGAGGAACGCATCCTCGACATGATTGGGGAAGGCCTGACCAACCGTGAGATAGCCGCGCGCATCCATCTGTCCGATAAGACGGTGAAGAACTACGTGTCGACCATCCTCCAGAAACTCGATGTAGCTCGCCGTGCAGAGGCGGCCGCATATATCGCCACGGCGCGAGCCGAGCACCCCCAAACGGACGATTAGCCCCTTTCGCTCTCTCCGTGTGGCCCCCAAAAGAGGGGCCGACCGGCACTGGGTCCCTCCTGGCGTTTCCAGCATCCTTAGGTCAAGAGATCGATCCGATCAAGGAGGTATCACGTGGCACACGCAGCAGTAGCACCGAGGATCCCCCTGGCAGGCTTAACCGCCAAGGCAGAAGTAACGGCACAGCATTTGGACCGCAGGCTGCTTGACCGTCTGATCAGCTGGACCGGAGCCATCATGGCGATCGCGCTGCTAGCACTGGGTGCTGCCGCCATCTACGGTGGATCATTCGCCCTCAGCAACGTGCGAGACCGTCTGGAGCCGCAGAACATCAGCTTCCCACCGGCAGCTGCGATGAGCGTAGAAGAGACTGCTGAGGTCGGAGCTTTCGCCGGCATGAAGGTCGATACCGGCACCGAAGCTGAGGCGTACTCCCGCTTCATCGCAGGTCACCTCACGGCGATCGGTGGCGGCAAGACCTATGCAGAACTCGGTGGGCCGCTGTTCGCCCTAGAGGCCGAGATCGAAGCGGCTCAGGAGGCGGGTAGGAACACCGCCGCCATGGAGGAAGAGTTGGCAGGGCTCCAGGGCCAGCGCGACACGGTTTTCAAGGGTGAGACCTTGAGGGCGATCCTGCTGAATGCATACGGCTGGTGGACCGTCGGTCAGATCACTATGTGGGCTGGCATCGGCGCAGTCATCGCCGGACTGTTCCTCTCGGTGCTGGTGGCATTCGGCTTCCGTCACGCACGCAAGGTGCGGATGCAGAGCTAGTCGACATAGCAGCAGTCGGTCTAGTGGGTGGGAGGCGCCTCGAAGCGGCGCCTCTTCCGCCAACGAGTCCAATCGGAA
>JBKJYP010000153.1:0-2717 GCA_046715695.1 Actinomycetota bacterium
CAAAGGATGAAACTGAGATGCCGAAACGTACTTGGGCGGACGGATCCACGGGCAACACGCCGTTGAACGCCGCGAGATTGAACGCTCTTGAGACGGATCTGGACGCCGCGGTGGTGCAGTTGGCTGCGGACCCGTCAGCACTTTTCGCTGGGGCCGTAACCAGGGACGCCAACGGGGCGCCCACGTCCGCCGTTGTGGCATGGCCGGACGGTGTTACCGGGACGTACGCGGGGACCGTCTCAGGCACGCACCCCGGCACGATCAACTCCTACACCATCACCCGCGTAGGCACCCCCACGAAGACCTACACGCAGCCAGCAGTCACCCGTGACGCCAGCGGCTACATCACCAACCGCCCCGCCATCACGGTCACCTAAGGAGCCCCCACATGAGTAGTTTTCTAGACGTGCCCGGCGTAAAGCCCGCGGGACTCGATGTCGCGGTCCGGGACAAAATCAACGACGGTGCGAGCGTCACGCGCGTGGCACTCAATACCACGATTGACACCCAGACAGTGGGGAAGCTCGACAAGCTTGGCACGAAGACGGACACGAGCGCGGGCCTGTTTGACTGGCAGAACAACGCCGCGTCGGGTTACCTTCTACACCTGCGAAGCGGACCAAACTCAAGCGGTGCGGGCGTCATCGGCATCGGCACGGACCAGGGCGCAGGTAATGGGCTGCTGATCTCCCACAAGAACACTGGCACAGGCGTTGTCGCTACGGGTCAGCCGGGTTCCGGGAAGATTGCAGAGTTCACATCACGCGGCACAGGGTCAGGTTTCTGGGCTAACGTCCAGGCAGGCGGCGGTGCTTTTCAGATCAACGCTCGCGACGGTGCCGGATTCGCTGACGGCGTAGCAAATGGCACCACCACGTTCACATCTGCAACGGCGGCATTCGTAGCCGGTGACGTCGGGGCTAGCATTGTCCAGTTGACATCTAAGGGCACCACGGACCCGTTTGGCTGTATTCCATCAGGCACCACCATTGCCTCGGTCACGAACGCCACAACCGTAGTGCTGTCTCAGGCGTCCACGGCTAGCGGTACGGCCGTACTGTTCAACGTCACGGGCAGGCTTCCTGCGTTCGCACAGTCACTTTTCCGCATCATGGAGACGGACCTCGTCACCGAACTGGTGAAGTTCACACGCGGCGGCGCGACATTCAACACCGCCGACGTGGCATCTACGCCCGTCCGGGTCAACGCCAAGTCTGGGCAGACTGCCGACATTCTCCAGGCCTATGACGGGGCGGCTGTTAAGACGTTCAGCTTGGGATCGAATGGTGGCATCACATCCACGGTGCTGGCGAACTTCACCAACGGCGCACTGCTCGGCGCTACCCCGCTCATTTCCTCGTCGTACTCCAGTCACGCCAGCATCAAAGTCAACAGGCTTGGGGGTGGAACTGGGGACAACTTCTGGGCCATGGGTAGCGGCACAACGGCACTGTCCAGGTTCAACAAAGACGGTTACTTTATGACCACAAAGTCAGCCGCACCGGCTGACGCCGATATCTCGACCGGTGAATTTGCCCTATGGTTCGACACCACGAACGGCGCGCCCAAGGTGATGGTCAAGGGTAAGCAGGCAGACGGCACAGTGGTCACGCGGAGCATCTCACTTGCGGCCCAGTCAGGTACCACCGCCCAGCGCCCGACAGCAGCCACGGTCGGCGTAGGCGCACAGTACTACGACACAACGTTAGTGAAGCCGATCTGGTCAGACGGCACGGCATGGCGGGACGCTACCGGAACTGCCGTCTAGGTACCGCCTCTAGCTGACCCTGACCCGCTCAAGGATCAGGTCAGCGATGGCCTGATGGCCCCTGTCGTTGGGGTGGAACTCGTCGGACACACCCGTCCACGTTTCCACCCCAACGGGGCCACGATTGGCGCCTGACGAATAGGCGGAGTTGATGTCCACATACTGCCCCCCGGCGGCGTCACACTTTTCACGAATGAGACGGTTATAGGTGTCAGCGATAGTACCGGCCGCCTGCCACACGGAAATGCACATAATGGCGACCCCGGGAGACCCTGCACGGACTTTGGTGAGCAGGCCGGAGTATTGCGCGGCGAAGGTTTCGGGCGGCGTCTTCGTCCCGACATCGTTTGTGCCTAGCTCAACTATGGCAAGGTCCAGCCCTGCCGGGACAGCCGTGATGCTATCGACCGTGGATAGCGTACCTCCAGCGCGCGAGCCTCCCGACGCCTCGACGGGTCCATGATTCTCCAGCCCGGCCTGCACCAGTTTGGAGAATCCACGATCCTTAGTGCTGGCGAAAAACCCACCAGTCAGCGAGTCCCCCGTCATGAGGAGCCGTAGCGGGCGGTCCTTCGGGAACGACAGTGGGACCATCTTCGCCTCAGCCTCAGATGCGAGCCTATTTTGCATGTCCGCTTCCACCCTGGCCGAGAATGCATTGGCCTTAGCTTGAATGTCCGGGTCGACGGCAGGTGTCGCGCTGCAACCAGAAAGCACTAGAGCAGCGGACAGCGCAAGGATTCCCCCAAGTTTCATAGGCCCATGATATGCGATCACGACGGCCCGCCTCATTCTCTCCGGAGTTTGAGGCGGGCCTTTCGTCGTTGGTGGACTAGTTGAGTGCGTCGGCTGCGGCGGGGGTGGAGGCCTTACCAAATCGCTTCTGGGCGGCCTGACGGGTGACGCCAAGGATCTTGCCGATCTCAGCCCATGAGGCGCCGTCTATGCG
>JBKJYP010000154.1:0-6477 GCA_046715695.1 Actinomycetota bacterium
GTCTACGACATCACGACCCCCGAGGCCCCGCTAGTCCAGGGCAGTTTCGCTGCGCCGCGCGGTGGTGACGGGCAGACCAACATCGGCACGCTTCCCGGCTGGGTCCCGTCATGGTGCCTCTCCCACGGTCTCGACTGGCAGCCGGGAACGCACAATCTCGCCGTCACCTGGTTCACCGGTGGCGTCTCTGTCTTGAACTGGAGCAGCCCGACGACGCCCACCGAGGTTGCTTACTTCCAGGCGGACAACTCGGAGACGTATTCGGCGCTCTGGCACAACGGCTACTTGTTCACCAACGATTACCTGCGTGGCGTCGACATGCTCAAGATAAAAGGTCTGCCGAAAGGCTAAGCCTGACGATCAGTGGAGGCGGGAGCCAACCTTCCAGAAGGGTTCGTGGCAACTGGCTACCCCGTCGTTGATCACGTTGCGGAGCGTCAGGTAGGGCCCCTTGCCGCAGACGTTGACCATCCAGCCGGTGAGTAGGAACTGTGCCTCCTGCCACCCGCCCGCGGGCTCGTCTCGTGGGTGTCCGTGGGGATCATCACCGTCGGCCGGCGGGATGTTCCCGTTCGGAGGGATCGCGTTCCCGCTGTCCCAGTAGATGAGGCCTGACCCCCGATAGGGATAACGCGCCGTCGGAGTGAAATACGGGTTCATCTCCCAGTGACGCTTCTTTGCGAGCCCGGGGAGCAGCAGCCGGGCCCCGATAGTGCGCGCTTCTACCTCGGCCGAGTGATTCGTGACCTGATGGTCGCTATAAGCGACCTGGAGCATGATCTGGTGCTTCGGTGTGTTGGGCAGCGGATCCCAAGTCATGTGTTGGGCATAGCCGTTCGATTCCCCGCGGTCCCAGAGCATCTGCAGGAGCGAGAAACCGAGAACGCGCTCGAGTGGGTCCTGGTAGGTGGCGTAGTAAGCGACGGCGTACGAGCCCTCCCAGTCCACACTGCGGGTCAGGAGCGTCGAGTAGTTCATCCCCGGGACACCGAGGATGCCGCGGTGGATATCGGGAGAGACTGCGACCAGAGACCCTCCCATGATGGCCCCCTGGCTGTTGCCGTCGAAGAAGAGCCAGGTCTTCTTGGGGGTGGCGGCCCTGACGAGAGGCTTCCCGTTCATCTGGAAGGCCTCCTCGGCGGCGAACCCCTCTGGGTGCACGGCCGCTCGGCCGAGGAACATGAAGTTCAGGAAGCCCTGCTGGGCTCGGTCGGGGAGCGACGGGAACGCGGAGAAGTCGGCGAGGATCGCAACAACGGTGGGCGCGTCCGGTGTCGACATTCCCCACCAGTCCGCTCCGCAGCCGAAGAAGCCGTGGCGGCGTGGCCATTGCACGTCACCGATCTGGTCCTTGGTACCGAGCAGCCCGTGCCCGTAGAGCGTCCCGTAGTTCGGGCGCCCGTTCAGGGGCACGTGGCAGATGAAGGGACCCGTAGCGTTGATTCGATCGGGTTCTGGTCGGGCATGCCATCCCCGTCGGAGTCCATGAACCTCGAGCCCGGCACGGGCACGTCGTAGGGGAGCTCGTTGCCTTGGACATGCCCCTCGGTCTGCTGGACCCTGTCCATGTAATTGGGGACGGTCACCCGGCCGAGGACGATCCGGTAGCGACCGGTCCTTTCGAGGCCCCGGGATGACGTCCAGGTTTCATCTACGTCTTCGAAGGAATCGATGGTGAACTCGGGGGATGTCCCCGACACCCTCCTGTCGGCCAGGTTCGAGTCGCCTAGCTGAGCGAAGGCCTCGTCTCGGATATGGAGGATCCTCTCCGAGAGGTTGCGTTCACTGGCGATAGTGAAGTCCCACGCGAGGTACAGGTTGTCACGCGCTATCCCAGCTCGGCCAAGGACCGGGAAGATGCTCTCGTCGAAGTGCTGCTGCCTCGTCTCGTCGTCGCCGGCACCGTCCCTATAAGCAGCGAAGGCATCGCCGGCCGGGATGACGGCCCCTTGAGCGTCCTTGAGGTTGCGCATCGCAACGATGTAGCGATGGCCCTCGAGGAAGTTGCGAGCAGGTCTCAGGATCAGTGCCTGCTCGGCCGCGGTCACCGCTTCCGGATGGGTGTCGACCTCGGACCAGAAGGGGTGCCTGCGTCCGGTCGCCGCGTCGATGATGACGATCGGTGCAAGCGGCCTCTTGTAGATGTCGATGTCGGCGATGTGGTCGCGGTGGTCGAAGTAGCCGGGCTCGTTCGGAGCGACGTCACTGTGGGCTCGGTTCTGTGTGCCCCAGGTGACATGCAGATCGATCCCAGGAACGTAGGTCGTGACGGCAGAACCTGGAGAGAAGCCGTCGTTGCGGTTCCACTCGGTCACATCGACGGGTTTGCCCTCGCCTCCCTCCGTCACCTCGACGCCGTTGCGCGGCATAGCGAGAGGGGAGAAGTTCACCAGCTTGCCCGTCGCCGTCGACTCGTTCGCGATCGTGAAGTAGTCGTTGGGGAACGGGAACATGCAGACCGAGGCATCGAGCGGGTCGCACGCCATGTTCGTCGAAACGGGCACGATCGGCTCGGCCGAGACTGCCGATGTGGTTAATGCCCCGGTCGCGACGGCAAGCGCACCTGCGATAAGTCGGAAGGTCCGCTTCGCCACGTGGCCAGCCTAGCCCTTGCCTTTGATGGGCTTGACCGTGGGCTTGAAGTTGACGGGGGAGGGGGGGTCTGTTTGACCGCCTGGCGGTAATCTCAGGAGCGACAAGGGGGGCGGATGGCTTCGCAGAGCGGTTTCTCGGAGGGCATCGTCACGGTGCTCTTCACGGACGTGGAGGGATCCACCGGCTTCGGCTCACGCTCCGGCGACGAGGCCGCGCGCACCGTCCTCCGGGCCCACGAGGAGGTCGTGCAGCGATGCGTGGCCGAACACGGCGGCCGGTTGATCAAGTCTCTTGGGGACGGCTACATGGTCGCCTTCGGCTCGACCCGAAAAGCCATCTCCTGTGGCGTGGCGATCCAGAAGGGACTCGGCGAGATGGCCGAGGGCCGGGCATCGCTTCCGCTCCGCATCGGGATCAACGTCGGCGAGGTCCTCGACGAAGGTGGCGATCTCTTCGGATCGACGGTTAGCGCGGCTTCCCGCATATGCGCGGCCGCGTCCGGCGGCGAGATCCTCGTCTCGGACATGGTCAAGGGCTTGGCCGGGATGATGCCGGACATCTCGTTCGACGACCGCGGCACCGTCGAGCTCAAAGGCTTCGAGGAGCCATGGCGTCTCCACCGCGTCGTGTTCAGCACGGACAGATCGCTCGACAGTTTCCGCCGGACCCCATTCATCGGCCGCCACAAGGAGAGGGAGGAGCTACGTGCTTTCCTCGAGCGCCTCGGCGAAGGCACGGGGGGCCTCGTGGCGATCGGCGGGGAGCCCGGCGTCGGCAAGACGAGACTGGTCGAGGAGTTCCTCGAGGAGGGCCGGCGTGCGGGATACAGGACGCTCACGGGGCGCTGTTCCGAGATGGAATCCCCAACCCCTTACATGCCTTTCATCGAGCTTCTGGAAGCGGCCGGGCGGGAGGTCGAGCCGGCCACCTTCCGGCTCGCTCTCGGCGATGCGGCGGGAGAGATAGCAAAGGTCGTCCCACAGCTTCGCAGGCTCTTCGACGACATCCCCCCGTCTCTGGAGATGCCTCCGGATCAAGAGCGCAGGTACCTCTTCAATTGCATCGGCGAGTTCGTGGTGAGGGCCGGCATGGATCGTCCGCTGATCGCGTTGCTCGACGATGTGCACTGGGCCGACGACTCCTCTCTCCAGCTGGTGAACCACATAGCCGCGAACCTCGAGCACACCCCAGTCCTGGTCGTTGCGACCTATCGCGATACCGAGCTCGGTACGCACCGACCACTCGCTCGCGCGCTCGAGGACCTCATGCGCCGTCGCTTCGTCCATCGGATCAGCCTCAAGCGCCTGGCCACAGATGGCGTATCCGCGATGCTCGAACGGCTTGCCGGATCGCCTCCCCCCGAGGCCCTGGTCCAAGCCATCTACAAAGAGACAGACGGGAACGCGTTCTTCGTCGAAGAGGTGTTCCGCCACCTCGTCGAAGAAGGAAGGATCTTCGATGCTTCGGGCGATTGGCGCGAAGAGGTCACCATCGGCGAGCTCGAGGTTCCCGAGAGCGTCAAGCTCGTCCTCGGACATCGCCTCGATCGACTCGGCGAGGCGACGCGGAAGGTTCTCGTCGCGGGCGCAGCGATCGGGTACGTCTTCGCGTTCGACTTGTTGGAGCAGGTTTCCAACGCCGGCGAGGAAGAGCTCTTGGACGCTATCGACGAGACGCGACGAGCGGGCCTTATCGCGGTCACCGATCGGGACGATACGGAGTTCAAGTTCGTGCATGAGCTCGTTCGCCAGACGCTGCTTGCCGATGTGTCTGCGCCGAGGAGACAACGCCTGCACCTTCGAGTGGGGGAGGCGCTCGAGAAGCGACACTCGTCAGACCTCGAAGAGCACGCAGCCGAGATCGCCAACCACTACATGCAGGCCGGGGGGCTGGCAGCGGACGCAACGGGTCGGTACCTCCGCCTCGCCGCCGAGCATGCGCTGCAGGCCACTGCTTTCGACGAGGCCCTGAGCTTCCTTACCAGTGCACTGGAGTTCGCCGACGATGACGATGCCGAGACGCGAGCCCCCCTCCTATTCGACCTCGGAGTGGCCCTTCGAAGCCTGGGCCGCCACGAGGAGGCGATGGACAACTGGCGCGCGGCACTCGCTCTCTACGAGGCGATCGGCGACATCGGGCAGATAGCGCGTGTCGCGTCGGAGACCACCTTCCAACTCGGCTGGGCCGCGCGGTGGGAGGAGGCGATGGAGATGGGGGCCCGAGGTCTCGCATCTTTGGGCGAGACCGACACCCCCGAGAGATCACGCGTCCTGAGCCATATCTCACTCGGCTTCATGGGCCTCGGGCAGTTCGAGCAGTCGATCGCGATGGTTGAGGATGCGATGGAGATCGCTCGGCGACTGGACGACAAGGTCCTTCAGGGGGTCGCCGATTACGCCCGGGGCTTCACCGGCTGGGGTTCATTGCATTACAGCGAGATGATCCTGCATGGATCGGAGGGCTCCCGTCTCTTGGAGGAAGAAGGAGAGGCCTGGGAGTGGTGCAACGGAGGCGGGTTCCTGGCCTTCGCGCTGGGTGGCGTCGGCCGGCTCGATGAAGCCGAATGTCTGCTTGATCGGATCGAGCCTCCGTCCGAGCGGATGGGTAACGCCGGCGCCCTGATGATGGCGTCCAGGACGCGCTTGATGCTGGCGAACACCCGCGGCGCTCATCTTGATGTGATCGAACAGCTCGCCGAGGGGGACATCGCCATCTGCCGGGAGGCTGAGCTGCCGTGGATCAGCCAGTCCTACAGCATCCTGGGTGTCGCCAAGATGTACAAGGGAGAGTCCGCAGAGGCCCTTCGCCTAGCCGAGATGGGTGCAGCGACCGATCCACCGGGCGTCGTCTTTGGTATCTGTCATGGGTTCCTTTTCGCGATCCGGGCCTGGGTCGGCGAGCGAGAAGCCGCGCTCGGCATGTTGGATGAGATGGACGGCCTCCTCCCGATCGTGGGTGAGCGAAGCCCTCTTGGCCGCTGGATGGCGCTCATGTACTTGGTCGAGGGGCTTTTCGCTCTCGGCGAACAAGGCGATGACCGGCTCCTTCCCCTCATGAACGACGCCATCGCCCTGGGGCTCAAGCTCAGGGGCGACGGGGCGAGCGTCCTCGCAGTGGCAGCTATGGCTGCGATCTCGGTAGGGATATGGGATGAAGCCGAGGCTCACCTATCGGATCTCGAGAGCGACATCCGTACGTTGGAGTTCCCCGGTCACCGAGCACAACTCGCGCAGGTTCGTGCTGAGTTGAGAGCGCGGCGGAAGGGTCCGGGCGACCTCGTCGAAGCGAGACGATTGTTCGGCGAGTCCTCTGAGCTGTGGCGGGCCAAAGGCGCGACCTTCTTCGCTGATCTAACTGACTCGCGAGCAAGAGATCTCTAAGAGTCTTTTAGTCACCAACGATCCGGTAAAGCCAGATAAGCGGTGAACTGATCCAGGAACTAGGGCCCGAACCAATCTAAGTACATGAGGATCTCTTGGGCGACGTCGCGGATCGGTCGGTCATCGTTGGCAACTACGAAGTCTTCGCTCCCCAACCCCTCGTCGGCGAGCTCGCTCAAAAGCGTCGTTGCCTCGCGGAGGTTCTCTTCTCTCTCGGCACCCATGTCCCGGCTCTGGAGACGACGTTCGAGTGTCGATGGGGGAGCCGTAAGACGCACGACTTGGATCGTCACGTGCGGGACGGCGCGCCGGATGCGGTCTATCTCGTGGACGTCCTTGAGGGCCCGGGCCATCACCAGCTTGCGGATGCCGGCCCGCTCGTAGTTCGCCCAGACGGCCGCGAGGTTCTCCGCCATCAACTCGGTTATCGCCGGCTGCTCTTCGGAGACGTGGATCCACGCGAGCCAATCGAGGTCGATCACCGCGACCGGCTCCTCCGCTT
>JBKJYP010000155.1:0-2804 GCA_046715695.1 Actinomycetota bacterium
AGGATTTGTGCAGCGCACTCAGGCGCTTACGACCCCGATAGCAGGAGATCGGGGCCTGTCGCAAACGCGAGGGCGCCGGCGTATGGCGCGACAATCTTGATGAGCGCGCGCATTGCCTCGCCTGAGATGCTCCCGGATGTTGGGTTGTTGCCTCATCTGATTTGCTCCCGACGCGAATTCGGCGGCGGGGGGGGCGATGAGGCGGGTGAGCATGGCGACGCGCGATGAACTACTTGCAGCTGTGGCGGTTCGGTACGGAGGCAGTGGGCGGGCGGAGAAGACGCGCATCCTGGACGAGTTCGCGTCCGTGACGGGTCATCACCGCAAGCACGCGATGCGGCTGCTTCGGGCTGGTCCATCGGGACAGGCCCCGGCCTCCCGACCGGAACGGCGGGTCTACGATGAGGCAGTGCGCGAGGCGCTGATCGTTCTCTGGGAAGCGTCCGACCGGATCTGCGGCAAGCGGCTGAAGGCGCTTATCCCGACGTTGCTGCCGGCGATGGAGCATCACGGACACCTCGACCTCGTCCCCGAGATCCGTGCGGCGCTGCTCACGATCAGTGCGGCTACGATCGACCGGGCTCTTCGTCTGCAGCGCGAGCGTGTCGGTGCGGGTACGCGCCGCCGCGGGTCGCCATCAGCGCTCCGGCGCTCGATCCCAGTGCGGACCTTCTCGGACTGGAATGATCCGCCGCCCGGCTTCATCGAGGTCGATCTCGTCGCGCATTCCGGTCCGGTCGCCTCCGGCGCCTTCATCCAGACGCTGGTGCTGACCGATATCGCCACCGGCTGGACCGAGTGCGCCCCGCTCCTGGTTCGGGAGCAAATGCTCCTCGTCGGCGTGCTGCGCGAGGTGCGTGCCCGGATGCCGTTCCCGCTGCTCGGGTTCGACTCGGACAACGACAGCGTGTTCATCAACGAGACGGTTCGGGACTACTGCCTGGCCGAGGAGATCGTGTTCACCCGCTGCCGGCCCTACCGCAAGAACGACCAGGCCCACGTCGAGCAGAAGAACGGCGCGATCGTGCGTCGCATCGTCGGCTATCGGCGGTTCGCAGGCATGGCAGCCGCCCGTGAGCTGGCCGCTCTCTACGCACGGACGCGGCTGTTCGTGAACGCCTTCCAGCCTTCGTTCAAGCTCGCCGAGAAGGAGCGCGACGGCGCGCGGGTGCGCAAGCGCTACCACGCGCCGGCGACGCCCTGCGACCGGCTTCTGGCCGATCCACGCACGTCCGAGGAGGTGCGCCGCAGGATCGAGGCGGTGCGCGCCGACCTCGATCCGGTGCAGCTTCTGGCCGAGATCCGGAGTGGGCAACAAGCCCTCGTCGCGATCGCCGACGGCGCCATCGCGCTGCCGGTCGACACGCCGGTCGCACCCATCCCAGTCGCTGACTTCCTCGTGGGGCTACGCACGGCTTGGCGGATGGGTGAGGTTCGACCGACGGCACAGCCCACGCTGAAGCCGAGGCGTGGACGCCGTCGCCCGGACCCCCTCGTCCGGGTCACCGACGACCTGCGGTCCTGGTTCGAAGCGGACCCTGCGCAGACCGGGAGCGAGTTGCTCCTGCGCCTCCAGACCTCCGATCCCGACCGCTACCCAAACGGCCTGCTCCGCACGGTGCAGCGCCGTCTTAAGATCTGGCGCAGCGAGATCGCCTCTCAACTGGTGTTCGGCATCCCGAATCAAACGCCGGCGGCGGTAATCTCGGGAACATACGCGTGAGGCAATCAGCCCAACCTACGGGAGCATTCCTCGATGAGGCAACACGTGCTCTCATCCTGATTGTCGCGCTGCATGCAGCGGGACGGAAGCGACCAAGAGCGGTTTCGTGCGCGGTCTTCAGCGCTATCGCTGTCGAGCCTGCGGCTGCAACTTCACGAATACGCCACCCAGGGGTAAGCCGGCGGCGATGAAGGCGATGGCTGTGCTGCTCTACGCGATGGGCAACATGAGCTTCGGGATGATCGGACGCATCCTGGGCGTGAGCGACGTATCAGTCCTGCGCTGGGTCCGTGCCGAGGCCGAGGCTCTGCCCGAGCCGGCCATTCCAGCCGACGTCAAAGTCCTGGTCATCGACGAGATGTGGCATTACGTGAAAAAAAGTCAGGTCAGCTTTGGCTCTGGCGCGCCTATGATCCTGTCGGCGGGCGAACTGTGGCCTGGGCTCTGGGCCGCCGTGATGATGCAACGTTCCGCAAGCTTCTCGCTAAGACGGGAACGACGGGGATCACCTTCGTCACCGACGACTGGGACGGATATCATCGGCTGATTCCCCCGGAGCAACTGTTCACCGGCAAAGACCTCACCGTTCCCATCGAGCGTGACAACAGCAATATCCGACATTTCCTGGCCCGCTTTCGGCGCAGGACCAAGGTCGTCTCAAAATGTCCGAGAATGGTCGATCTCAGCTTGAGGCTTTATCACCACTACCATGACCAAGGCGGATGCAGCCGCTTGACCAAAATTGCTCAAGCTATCTTTGCGTAGAACTCACCGAAAAATGACCCCAACTTGCGGTGTCGACTTCGGTCTGCTGCTCAAGACAATCGCCGGCTACGTCGGCGCAATCTGGTTCGTGCGGCTCGGCGGCCTCTGCCTGCCGCCGATCAGCGGTGATGTCCTGAAGCTCCCCATCTCGCCGTCACGCTACTCGACCCAGTACGGCCTCTTGCCGGGATCTGCGACGGCGGGGTGGGGCTGGGCTTCTTCGTCGGGGCGTTTGCCGGAACACTGGCGAACGCGTATCTCGCGGTCGCGGCACTCACGATCGCCGCCGGCGCGGTCGCGAGCCTCTACGTCGTCG
>JBKJYP010000156.1:0-16576 GCA_046715695.1 Actinomycetota bacterium
CTATAGGTCACCGGACTACACATGCGGCATAACGGAAACGTCAGGAGCCCAGTTCGGCACCTGCACGATCCAGATCCCGCAGGCAGAGCTCGAGGTTGGTACCGCGGAGATCTGTTTCTGGGGTCACGACACGGCCGCTCCGAGCCAGAATGCGGACCCGGAACTTGCCGGGGGCCCCGGGATCGCTGGGGAGCAGCTCTGCAGCGGAGCGTCACCGCCCAACCCGGTGACCAACCAGACGGCCGAGCCGACCGGCGAGGCTCAGCTCACAGACGGCAGCGACCCCGGGAACGACCTGGCCGATCAGACCGAGCTCTCGTGGGGCACGGGTGGTCCGAACCAGGTAGACGCCGAGCCTGAGTCACAGGCGAACGTGGTCGGCAGCTCGGCCACCATCAATGCGCAGATCTTCAACCAGTTCGGTACGTCGCAGGAGAACCCGAACCGGATCATCAACTTCGAGTTCTTCTCCGGCAGTCCCACCGACCGGGACGGCAACACGCCGGCCACCCCGGACGCGACCTGTAACCCTGGTGCGTCCTCGCAGTGCTCCATCACATACACGCCCAACCCGGCCGTAGTCGGGACCGATCTGATCTGCGTCTACATCAACAGCCCCAACCCCGTCTTCACCGGCAACAACACCGGCGGCAACTGCGACGGCGAAGGGCTGAACGACGACGACGACGAGATCGGTATCTCGGACCCACAGGGCATAGACGACGATCAAGACATCGTCCAGGTCCAGTGGGTGGATCCGAACGCCGCCACGAGACTCGACTGTGCCCCGGAGGTCGGCCAGGGCTTGCCCGGCACCTCTTACAACGTGTCCTGCACGGCGACGAACCTGCAGAACCAAACAGTCGCGCAGCAGCCGATCGACATCGAGCTCACCGGAGCCAACGACACCGACAACAGCAACAGCCCGCTGGGTCCGGACTTCTCCTGCGTCACCGGCGGAGATGGAACATGCACCATCACCCACGGGCCCTCCGGGACCAGCCAGAGTGGTCTGACCACGTATCGCGGCTGGATCGACTCGGACAACAACAACGGGACCGTCGAGGCCGACATGACCGAGGGACGTGACGAGACGCTCACCCCGGGGTCGAGGGCCGAGTCCGACAACACCGATGTCGTGGACAAGACGTGGGGTGGCTCTCCCACCTCGCTGACCATCACACCGACGTCTGACACCGCGGTGATCGGCTCCTGCAACGAGTACACCGTCACCGTCACCGACGCCAGCGGTGCTGGCATCGCAGGGGTCGGCATCGACGTCGAGCAGCGTCATGCGCTCGCCGATAACACCACCGCGAACGACGAGCCGACGGTTGGGTACTGCGTGCCGCCAAGCGGCCAGAACGCGTCTTCCGTCGATCCCGCCAGGGGCGACCTCCGTCAGCCCGAGGAGAACCCGGACAACCTCGGGACGAGCGGCGGCGAGACCGTCGCCACGACAGACGGCTCCGGCAAGGTCACCTTCGGGATCAGCGTCACGGCCAGCAACGGCTCGAACGGGACGGGCACCGTCACCGTCAGGGCCTGGACCGAGAACACCGACAACGACGACCCTGACACCGGTGAGCTGCAGGCAACAGCGACCAAGACGTGGTCGTTGACCACGCCGTCACCGTCAGCCACCACTACGACTCCCGGCCCGACCCAGACGGGGTCCGGCGCCCGTACGGTCAGTCTGTCGGCATCGACCGCCACAGCGAAGGTGGGACGGACTTTTTCGCTCAACGGAACCGTGGCCAGCGCGAACCCGGCGTGTGTTGCGAACGTCGCAGTGACGATCCAGCGTGACGTCCTGGGAGGAACCACCGACTACACCGACTTCACCTCCGCTACGACGACGTCCAGCGGTGCGTTCAGCAAGAACGTCCAGGCCGACAAGAGCGCCAACTACATCGCCAAGGTCATCGACGGCAGTCCGCCCGGATGTCTTGCAGCCACGTCCTCGCCGCGGGTCGTCAAGGTGAGGGTCAGGGTCACCCTCAAGGCTTCTAGGACGGTGATCCGTCCCGGCCGTTCCGTCACCCTGACGGCACGTCTGTTCCCGTGCGAGGGCCACGTAGGCGACCAGCTCACCCTCTTCCGGAAGAACGCCGGAGCGACCAGGTTCCGCAGGGCCGCAACGGTTTCAACCGACGGCAGCTGCGTCGCCAAGTTCAGGGGACGCCTCCGGAAGACGGCTTCCTTCAGGGCCAAGTGGGCACGTCAGGACGAGGACCACCTCTCCGGCAAGTCCCGCGTGATCAAGGTCCGTGTCCGTGCGTAGGCTTTAAATAAGTTCAGATCTTCGAAGAGGGCCCCTTCGGGGGCCCTCTTGCCTTTTCCCGCTCGTTTAGCTGGCTGGCCTCTGGGTATTCCCTCCCAGAGCGGCAGGTTGCTTTGCTGGGTTGTGGTGGGGATGCCGGGCGGCTCGAGGCACTCGGCCTGATGTATAAGAAGGGGAGCGTCCCATGCGCACGATGAAGGTGTTCACGAAACTGACGATCTTCGCGGCTCTCGCTGCGATCGTCGGGCTGCTCGTAACCGGCCCCAGCGTTGGTCCGGTCTCGGCCGACACGGTGGCCAAAGCGCGAGGTTACGCGTACGGAGCCAGTGAGGCGGCCGTATCCGACCCGGACCCCAGAGCGCCCGAAGCCGAGGCCGTCGTGCCTCCGCCTCCCGAACAGGAGCAGTTACAGACCAAGAGAGACCGTGACGAGCTTCTGAACGTGCTGGGTCTGGTCCGCGCGGCAACGGTCGAGGCGGACGCCTGTGTCACCAACGGAACCCCTGCGAAGCTCCAGCTCGAGATCAACCGGGCACGGATCCTCGCCCGAGGCGATACGCCGGCCGCTGATGCCGACACCGACAACAACGGACCGAAGGACGAGGATCCCGAACGGGGCGACGCCACGCCTGCCCAGGGCTTCAACGACGGATGCATGCGTCCGGGCCGGGTGGCGCCCGAGAGGCCCAACGAGTCGCCGAGCCCCAGCGGCTCGCCGTCCGCGTCACCCTCGGCGTCACCCACAGGAGGGTTCCAGCCGGGCTCGCCCTCACCGTCCGCGTCGGGGTCCGGGTCTGCCAGCCCGAGCCCCTCCGGACCTCCCCTCCCGAACTGCGAGGCGGCAGTCACGAATCCCACGGCCACGACGTTCACCGGGCCACATTGCCGCGCGACCCTGCCACTCTGGCACTCACGTGGCTACGCCCGAGCGGTCCTCGCGCCGCTCATCGCCACCTCGGGCGACATTTTCGCCGAGGCCGTCGCTCGCTGTGAGAACGGCAAGGAGATCTTCTCCACCGGGGCTCGACTGACGGGAACGATCGGAGGCCTGTCGGCTGACAGACAGAAGCCCAATCAGCCGCTGTCACTTCCTATCGGAGGTGGAGCGGTCGCCACGTACTGGGAGACGAACTGGGATCCCAGAACGAACTCAACGACCGACGGATCGGACACCGTCTGGGTGAACGGCTTGCACATCATCACCCCGGTGGATGACATCATCCTCAGCCACGCCGAAGCCTCGGCCGACTGTCCTCAGGGCCCCGTGCCTGCGGGCGGCTTCCCGCGGGACATCAACATCCAACCTTCGAAGAACAACGTGCTGTTCGGCCGGACCTTCACCCTGTCCGGTTCGGTGACACCTGCGACCGAGTTCCAGACGCCCCGCAACTGTGTGGAGGGAGTCAGGGTCACGATCCGCCGCGACATCGTCGGCGGCCCCCAGGACTTCGTGGACGTGGGGTCGGTGATGACCGACAACCGAGGGAACTTCACCTTCAACTACAAGGCCGATCAGAACGCGCAGTGGCTCGCCTTCATCGATAAGAACAACCCAACGGACTGTGCGCTATCGGCATCTTCCGCTAAGCCGGTGCTGGTCAAGCCGTTCGTGAAGCTCAATATCAGCCAGCAGGACGTGCCCCGAGGCAAGCCCGTGCGCCTCACCGCCTCCATCGCACCTTGTGGTGAACACGCAGGGACGCGGATGAAGCTGAAGCGTCAATATGGGGCGAGCATGGTCGAGGACGACACCAAGAACCTCGATCCCAACTGCAAGGCGGTCTTCATAGTCCAGACCAACTACGACTACGCCGTCTATCAGGCGGCGTGGCCGAAGCAGGACGAGGATCACCAGACCGGAAAGTCCCGCCGCAAGGTGGTGCGTACGCGCTAGAAACGCAAAAATCACTTGAGAAAAGGCAGGCCCCCCCCAACGGGGGGCCCTGCTTTTTCGTTACCATCCACGAGTGCTTGTCCCTTGGCGTAGGCCGATGTCAAATGCCTGCCCAACGGGGTTTTAGTCACTAGAGTTGTGTGTTGACCTGCAAGGAAGGGTTCGCCTCAGGGCGAACTTATATGAATCAGAAAAGGAAGAATTTGCCTGTTTCGTTAACCGGGAGGTACGGGATGCACGATCGACTCATGAGGCGACTGTCGGTGACAGTTGCCATCGCCGTCTTCGGCGCGCTGCTGGTCACTCTAGCCGCTCCGCAGGCCTCCGCCGAGAGGGTCGTCCGCGCTCGCGGTACCTCCTATGCAGCGAGCGAGAATGCTCTCACCGAGCCCAACCTTCAGGTCCCCCAAGCCGTAGCGGAGGTACCGCCTCCCCCGGAGCAGACCCAGACGGAGACGGCTCGTGATCGGAAGGTATTTTTCGACGCGATCCTCGAGGTGATCGGGATCGTCGAGGCCGACGCCTGTGTGACCGAAGGTGCCCCCTTGATCCTGCAGAAGGAGATCAACTTCGTTCAGATCAAGGCCAAAGGGAACACGCCCACGAAAGATGCGGACAACAACAACAACGGCCCCAACGATGAGGATCCCGAGCGCGGTGAGGTGACACCGCCTGTCGGGCTGAAAGATGGTTGCGTCAAGCCGGGCAAGCCCGGCGCCTCTCCCTCCCCGAGCGCAAGCCCGACTCCCTCGGGCTCCCCGAGCCAGGCTCCGGTCACGCCCAGCCCGTCCCCCACAGCGTCCCCCCGCCCTTCGGCCTCGCCAAGTCCCACGGGCCCTCCCCCTCCGGACTGTGAGGCTTCCACTACCAACACCAAACCCGGAACCGGGTTCACGGGGCCGACGTGCCGTGCGAAGCTGCCGCTCTGGCATAGCCGCGGCTACGCTCACGTGCTTGACGGGTTGATCGAAGATGTCCATGCGGAGGCCGCGGCCAGATGCGTCAACGGTAGGGCGGAGTACGTCACCGGCGCGCGGTTCGGAGACGTCACTCCAGATCTGGGTGCCGATGCAGAGAACGGACCCAATCAGCAGCTCGATGTTCTCGGGCTCGGTCTCGTCACCGGCTCCATCGTCACCTTCTGGGAGACCAACTGGGATCCCAAGACGAACACAACGACCGATGGGTCGGACACGGTGTGGGTCAACGGGGCCCGCATCCAGACACCCACGGAGGAGATAATCCTCGGGCACGCGGAAGCCTCGGTCCGCTGTCGTGGCGCTGCTTCGCCGACCGGCACCAACGTCACGGTCACGGTTCAGCCTTCGAACACGGGCATCGTTCCTGAGGGTGGCTTCCCACGTGACATCACGCTCAGCGCTTCCAAGAACACGGTCCTCTACGGCAAGATCTTCACGCTGTCGGGCTCGATCACGCCTGCAACTGAGTTCGCCACCCCGAGACGCTGTGTCGAAGGCGTGACGCTCACTCTCAGACGAGATCCGATCGGTGGTCCGGAAGAGTTCGTCGACGTGGGGACGGTGGTCTCCGACCAGCAAGGAAACTTCACGTTCAACTACCAAGCCGACGTGAACTCTCAGTGGCTGGCCTTCATCGACAAGGACAATCCGCCGGATTGTGCGCAGGCGGCCTCCAACGCCCACCCGGTGCTGGTCAAGCCGTTCGTGAGACTGAAGATCTCGCAGAAGAACCCGCACTACGGCAAGACGGTTCGCCTCAAGGCATCGATGGAGCCGTGCCTAGACCACCCGGGTACCCGCATGAAGCTGAAGAGGGTCTTCCAGGCGCACCTCGTCGAGATCGACACCAAGGCTCTCGATGCGAGCTGTGAGGCTGAGTTCTTCATCACCGCGAACTTCAAGGATGCGGTCTTCCAGTCGGCCTGGCCGAAGCAGGACGAGGACCACCAGAGCGGTAAGTCCCGCGCCAAGGTGATCCGGACCCAAGGCGGCCCGGGCAACTAGCCCGAGTCCCACCACCCAGTAGTCAAAGCGGCCCCCAACCCGGGGGCCGCTTTCCTTTGTGCGCCCACATCCGCTACTTCCAAGTCTTAGATCACCATCAGTCGGGGAAAACCCGACTGATGGTGACTTGCGTCACTGCAGAGGCTGCAGCATCCATGTGGGATGGGCAGATGGAGCCGGGACGCAGACGAGACGAGCTAAACATCAGCACCGCGAAGAGTCAGTTGGGCTTGTTCAACATCCCCCAGTACCTTGCAGCTGGGCATACGAAGGACTCGATCCACCGTCTGCACAAGCGAGGTCGACTGGAGCGCTATCTCCCCGGCGTGTATCGCTATCGAGGATTGCCGCGCTCCTGGGAAGCCGATGCAATGGCGGCGCACCTTTATCTTGGAGCAGATTCGGCCCTGTCTTTCCAAAGTGCAGCTTTCCAACATGGACTTCCTCGTTTCGGTCCCACATATCCGATCCATCTCTCGGTTCCGGGCAGGGGCCCCGGACGGGTGCCACCCGGCATCAAGGTCCACCAAGGAGGAGGTTGCCTCCCCGCTCAGTTGGTGACTATCAAAGGGCTCCCCGTCACCTCGCCACCACGGACGGTTTTCGACCTTGCGGCAGCGAATGACAAGCGGATGGAGTCGGCCCTCGACGAGTTCCTCAGGCGGGGCGCAACCAACCTCGAGCAGGCCTGGGCACTGGCCGAGAGCGCGGCCTACGCCGAAAGGCGCGGATGGAACCGGTACATGGATGCTCTGGCTGAGAGGAGCCCTGCCGATTCGAAGCGCGACAGCGACCTGGAGAGGGTGCTGGCCGGGATCCTCAGTGCCGGAGGGGCCACGCCATTCGTGATCCAGCACCCAGTGGTGCTCAAGACAGGGATCTTGGTCCACCTGGATGTGGCCTTCCCGGAGGTCTGGCTCGACATCGAGAGCGACGGCTACGCCACCCATGGCGGGCGGGAGCCCTGGGAGCGGGACCATGACAGGGATATGGAGCTGACCGACCTCGGTTGGCTCGTCATGAGGTTCACGTGGAGACAGATCACGTTTCGGCCCGAGAGGGTCCTGGCTGCAGTGATGAAACAACTGACTGATCGAGGCTTCTGGGAGCTGGTCGTGCGGATCTAGGTCACCATGGGTCGGGGAAAGCCCGACTGGTGGTGTTCGAACCCCCTGGTCGGGTCAGAGAACTAAGGGGGGCCCGGGGTCGTTCATAGACAGGGGGAGTGTCGCTGGCACGCGAACCCTCGGGACTACAATCCATCGGTTGTCGGCGAGAGATTATGGAAAGGGAGCGATGTGAGACCCACGAAGCATCGAAGCTTCAAGGTAGCGGCCTCCGTCGCAGCCCTAGCAGTAGCCACTCTGATGCTGCCTTATGCAGAGCCCGCGTTCGCCAATCACCCTCCGGGAGCGTGCCTTGATGTCGAGCCGGAGACGACCACCCGGACCGCAGGCGACCCCAACCCGGTGGTTCTGACTGCGACCCTCCGGCCCATAACGGCGGGGGTGTGCGGCCCCGGAACCGTAACGGCGGGTGCCACTCCGGTCGAGATCAGCTTCGAGCTCACCGGACCCAACGACCCCGACGCCTCCAATTCACCCGCAACCCCCGATCTCAGCTGCTTCGTTCAAGCCACCACAGGCACTAGCTGCACGGTTCAATACGTCGGCAACAACATCGCGGGCACGGACACGATCCGCGGCTGGATCGACCACGACGGACTGAACCCCAATCAGCCCGGGGGCGCGGTCGAGGCCGATACCATCGAGGGCCGGGACGAGGCTGCCGCCCCCGGCACCGGATGCATCATCGCCCCGACGCCGGAGCCCGCTCCCGAGCCCGATTGCACCGACGTCGTCGCGACCACCTGGAATCCAGGTCCGGCGGCCCGCCTCGATTGCACACCGGAAACCGATACGAACCCCATCGGAACCGCGCACGAGATCACTTGTACCGTGACCGACTCCCTCAACAATCCCATCACCGGGGCGAACGTAGATGCCGAGGCGACCGGGGCCAACGACCCCGATGCGGGGGATTTCCAAACGCCCCCGGACTTCTCGTGCGGTCCGACCAACGCCTCAGGTCAGTGCATGTTCACTCACCCCGCGGCCGGGACGGGGGCAGGGGGAACGACCACCTACCGGGCATGGATCGACATCGACAACGACAACACGACGCCTGAGGCCGACCCGACCGAGGGACAGGACTCGGTGGCGACACCCGGGACAGCCGCCGAGCCCGACAACACCGACGTCGTCGCCAAGACGTGGTCGGCAACGCTCGACTGCGACGACGCCGAGGGCCCCGACACCGAGCGGCAGACCAATCCCGGCTCGTCCGGCGCCAACAGCAACGAGGTCTACACCTGCACCGTCGCGTCCGGAGCCGGCACCCCCGGCGCAGTCATCGTCAAGGGCGAGGTCGAGAGCGGCGTCAACGACCCCGACCCGGTCGACGGCGCGTCCCACGGCTCCCCCGACTACCAGTGCACGACGAGCGGCGGGACTTGCACCATCACCGTCACCCAGAATGAGAATCTGCTCGGTACCGCCAACATCTGCTTCTGGGTCGGCACTGAGGCAGATGGGGTGAGCCTCTGCGCCGCCGAGCCGACCGACGAGGCCGAGGCCAACGACCTCGCCGACCGGGTCGAAAAGACGTGGATCGCGGGAACCCCCGCCGCTGCGACCCGGTTGGATTGTGCTCCCGAGACCAGCACTAACCCCCCCGGGAGCTCGCACACGATCACCTGCACCGTTACCAACGCGAGCGGTTCGCCCGTCGCCGGCGCCGAGGTTGACGCCGAGGCGACCGGCGCCAACGACCCCGACGGCAACACCGCCCTCACTTCGCCCGACTTCACCTGCACGACGGGCGCCGGCGGCACCTGCCAGTTCACCCACGGCCCCAATACGACCAACGGGAGCGGCTTGACCACCTACCGAGCGTGGATCGACGCCAACAACGACAACGCCACCTCCGAGGCCGACGCCAACGAGGGCCGCGACGAGGCGACCGTCCCGGGCACGGGATGCACGGGTAGTCCCGCCGCCGAGCCCGACTGCACCGACGTTGTCGAGAAGACGTGGGAGTCGCCGCGCCTCGACTGCAGCCCTGAGACCGACTTCAATCCCGCCGGCACTGCCCATGTGATCACGTGTACTGCGACCAATGGCACCGGCGCTCCGGTGGTGGGGATCAACATCGACGCCGAGGCAACCGGCGCCAATGACCCCGACCCCGCTCCCGGTGATTCCCAGGCTACGCCGGACTTCTCTTGTGGTCCGACCAACGCGAGCGGACAGTGCAGCTTCACCCACGGCCCCGGAGGTACGGGCACGACGGCCGCGACCGGAACGACTACCTACAGGGCGTGGATCGACATCGACAACAGCAATGCCACGTTCGAAGCCGACCCGACCGAGGGATCGCTCGAGGCGTCAGCACCCGGCACCGACCCCGAACCGGATGACACCGATGTCGTCACCAAGTCCTGGGCCGGGGCGCCGACCCGCCTCCGCTGCACGCCCGAGACCAGCTCGGGATCGGTGGGTACGGCCCACACAGTCACGTGCACGGCCACCGACTCCAACGACAACGTGGTCGTTGGGGCGAACATCGATGCCGAGGCGACCGGCGCCAACGACGCCGACGGCGACACCAGGCTCACCCCGGACTTCACCTGCACGACGGCGGCTGATGGTCGGTGCAGTTTCACCCACGGACCCGGTGGCGCCGGGTCCCCCGGGACCACCACCTACCGGGCGTGGATCGACGCCGACGGCAGCAACACCACCTCCGAGGCAGACGCCACCGAAGGACAGGATTCGGCGGCCACCCCTGGTGCCACAGCCGAGCCCGACGCTACCGACGTGGTGACGAGAACCTGGACCGCGGTTCGTCTGGACTGCAGTCCCGAGACGGCCTCCAACCCGGTGGGGACGTCCCACACGGTTACCTGCACAGCGACCACCGCGACCGGCGGCCCGCTCACGGGGGTGACCGTCGACGTCGAGGCGACCGGGGCCAACGACCCCGACGCCAACTCCGACCCGACCTCGCCCGATTTCGGCTGCGGCCCGACCGATACGAACGGGCAGTGCACCTTCACCCACGGCCCGGCAGGCTCTGCGGGTGTTACGACCTACCGGGCATGGATCGACGGCGACGGCAACAACGCCACCACCGAGGCGGATGTGGCCGAGGGTCGCGACGAGGCGACCACGACCGGCTCGGGTTGCGCGGGGGCTCCCGGTGAGCCCGACTGCACCGACGTGGTCGAGAAGACGTGGACTGCCGGCGCGGCCGCTCGCCTCGATTGCACTCCGGAGAGCGTCCCCAACAATGTCGGGACCTCGCACACGGTGACCTGTACCGCCACCGACTCCAACAACAACGTGGTCCAGGGCGCCAACATCGACGTTGAGGCGACGGGCGCCAACGACACGGATGCCGATACCAGGACGACTCCCGACTTCACCTGCACCACCACCGCTGGCGGCCAGTGCAGCGTTACCCACGGTCCCGGCGGTTCAGGGACGACCTCGTCGGCCGGCACCACCACGTATCGCGCCTGGATCGACACCGACAACAGCAACGCCACCGACAACGCCGACGCCACCGAAACGCTCTCGCCGGACGATACCGACGGCACCGATGTCGTCGAGAAGATCTGGTCCAACCCCGGTGGCGTCGCGACGCGACTTGACTGCACACCGGAGACTGCCACCAACGCCACCGGGACCTCTCACACGGTGACCTGCACCGCGACCGATGCCGCCGCGAACCTGATCGCGGGGGCGAGTGTGGACGTAGAGGCGACCGGGGCCAACGACCCCGACGGAAACGCTGTGCTGACTTCGCCGGACTTCGGCTGCACGACGTCGGCCAACGGTCAGTGCAGTGTCACGCACGGCCCGTCGGGCACCACCACGCAGGGCACGACGACCTACCGGGCGTGGATCGACTCCGACGGGAGCAACGCCACGACTGAGGCCGATGCCGCCGAAGCGGCGACTCCTGAGGACACAGACAACACAGATGTCGTGACCAAGACCTGGCTCGCCGGAACGCCCACCCGTCTTGACTGCGTGCCAGAGACCGCCACCAACGCGATCGGCACATCGCAAGTAGACACCTGCACAGCCACCGAATCCAACAGCAACGTGATCGCGGGGACGAACGTGGACGTGGAGGCCACGGGAGCCAACGACACCGATGGTGACACGCAGACGACCCCCGACCACACCTGCAGCACTGGGACCGACGGCCGATGCAGCTTTACCCACGGCCCGACGGGCACGACTGGGGCGGGCACCACGACTTACCGAGCGTGGATCGACGCCGACGGCAGCAACACCACCTCCGAGGCAGACAACACCGAAGCTCAGGACTCGGGGGTCACGCCGGGGGCCAACGCCGAGTCCGACGGCACCGACGTTGTGACCAAGACCTGGCTCGCCGGGGCGCCGCGCCTCGACTGCACCCCAGAAACGGCGACAGGCCCAACTGGGACAGCGCACACGGTCTCGTGCAGCGTTACGGATGGCTCCACCCCGGTGAACGGGGTCAACGTCGATATAGAGGCGACGGGGGCCAACGACGCCGACGGTGACACCCGTACGTCCCCCGACTTCACCTGCACGACGACGACCGGGGGCTCGTGCAGCTTCACCCACACCGGTACGGCGGTCGGTACTACCGTCTACCGGGCTTGGATCGACACCGACGGTAGCAACGCGACCGACAATGCCGACAGCACCGAGGGCCGAGAAGAGGCGGCCACCCCTGGTGCCACGGCCGAGCCCGACGCAACCGATGTGACCGAGAAGACATGGACCGTGCCCTCGACGGCGACAACCTCGCCGCCGCCCTCGACCGTCGGACCGCGGTCGCGAACGATCAACCTCGAGTCGTCCGTGAACGCGGTCAGCCCGAATTCGACCTTCACCCTGTCGGGCAACATCGTGACGAGTGATGCGGTCTGTTATTCGGGCCAGATAGTCACGATCATCCGTACGCCTATCGGAGGTAATACCAACGAAACGGCGGGCACGTTGGCCAGCGCCGCCGACGGAACGTTCACGGGACAGTTCCCAGGCAAAAGCGGTGTCTACACGGCGCGCCTCGACGAGACGGAGGCTTGCTCGGCTGCGACATCCTCGTCCGTTACCGTCAAGCAGAAAGTGACCCTCACGCTCTCAGCTTCGAGGACGAGGGTTCCCAAGGGAACACGGGTCAGATTCCCGGTGCGCTTGACCCCATGCCCTGGTCATGGCGGAACCACGGTGGCCCTTTTCAAGGCCACCGGCAGCGGCGGTTTCAGCCAGACAGGCTCGAAGACACTGAGTAGCTCGTGCACCGTGACCTTCCGCAAGAGGATCAGGCGGACCACCACCTTCCAGGCACGTTGGGGTGGAGATGCCGACCACGCTGCTGGGCGCTCTAACCGCAAGCGAGTGAGGGTCCGCAGCAGCACCAGTACCACTTCAGGCGGTGGAGGCGGAGGCTTCTGATCCTCGTTTGAATCGCAAGCTTCAGGAAGAGGCGCCCCACCGGGGCGCCGCTTTTGTTGTACGCCCGGCATGGGGGGTGGCTTGGCGGTGAGAGTCCGGCGGTGAGGAGGTGATGCCGAACCTAGCCACAGGCAAGGGCGACGCCGCGAGGCGAGTCGTCTGAAGGAAGCCCGTGGAGGCAAAGCCCGGCACCGAGGAACACGAACCGCATGTGAGGCGGGGCGGCTGGGGCGAGTCGGCAAGAGACGACAAGCCCGTCATCACCAAGAGGCCGCAACGTAGATGCGGCGAGGCTTTTCCCACAGGGTGCTGAACGGCAAACTTGGGTGCGCCTCCTAGCAGCAACACAGTAGCCAGGGCCTTCTCGAGGACACTGTGCCTGAGTCAGGATCGTCACGAGTTTCCGCCGCAAGCATTCATCCAATGCGCGCCCAACCCGAGCGTCCTTCGCCGCGGCGAGGTCGAAGATCGTCCGTCGAGGGGAGGTCACCGGCAAGCACCCAGAGGTGACTATCTCCTTGACCAGTCGGTGTATCGAATCGTGGGTGTGCCCAGCGGCTCTGAGCTGCCGCCCATTGATCACGCCGAACTGGGCGCTAGACGTGCTCGCCTGAGGTGCTTCACGTCGGCTGATGGCGGCCACAAGGCCATTTCCGCGCTTCGATGGGTCGGGCGCAGTGAGTTTCGTCACAGCCCGTCAGAAAGCCTGAATATCCGTGCGGAACGCCGACCCTACTTGGTACCGTGAAGCCAAATCTCTAGGTTTCGGCGGGTTCGTCTGACAGGAGGGTGGGTTCGTGAAAAAAGTCTTGTCCTTGGCGGCTGTTGCCGCCGTCATCTCTGGGCTGCTGGTAGCAGTCGCTCCACCAGCCATGGCTGCCCAGCCCGCCGCAGTCAAGAACTTCCATCCGAACGACCAGCAGACCCCGGCCGTGGAGTCGTCGATCCTGAGCGACAGAGACGATGGCCAGGGCGTGGGGGCCCACCTGACCGCAGCCGCGACCGAGGACACCGAGCGTGTCACCTGGTACCACTGCGCGGACTCCGCCAGCGCGGCGACCGGCAATGCCCTAACCCAGACCGAGCTCAACGACAACGTCACATGCCGGCTCATCTCGACGGATCTCACCAGCCGCAAGCCTGCCGCGCCTTCCGGAGTTGTGGCCGATGAGGCATACGACATCGTCTGGGACATCCCGGCTGAATTCGACAGGCAGAGGCGCGACGTCGTCGCTGTGGCCTGTATCGGCACCGGCACCCAGATCGAGACCCAGCCCAACTGCAGGGTAGATATCGAGCAGTCGGTTGCCCTCGACGATGCAGCCACGGAGACGACGGGTTCTGGAACCGTCTCCGCTCAGCCCTTCGCGGAGCAAACCACCGCCGGCGAGTTCCTCTCCGTCTGTCTCGCAGACAGGCAGGGTGGACCGGGTGACACCAACGGCACCCGCACCGCACCGGACGAGGACACCTTCGCGGAAGACCCCTGTGAGGTCGATCCCGCGGGCCCCGACGTCGCCACCGGCACAGACAGAGCCGCGGTCGACAGCCGGTTCGTAGCTTTCCCTCATGGTTTCGCGGTCCCGGACAACGGGTTCGTCTTCCGAGCGACCACGGACGCTACGGTCGCAGAGGGTGGCAGCTCGCTTTTCTGGGCCATCTCCACAGGTGACGCGAATGCACTCGGTCCCGCGGCAGGCACAGGCCAGTCCGGTGCGTGCACTAATCTGAGCGGCGTGTCGGGCAGCCACCTCCTGTGGGAGTGCATCGTGCGCGATACCGTGGTCAACGCCGGCGAGGAGAGGATCCTCGGGATCTTCGAACAAGGGACCGGCTCTTCACCTTCACCCGGCGCCGGCTACTGTGACTTCACCGAGTCGGGAGAGATGGGCGCCGGAGCGCCGGTGGACGACCCCGATGGGTTCGACAATGGCAACTGCCAGCTCGATGCCCATTACCTGACCGTCGTGTCGACGCAGGTTGCGTCGGTCACGGCTTCGTTCCAGCCCGGCAACGGCGTGGCCGCCGGTTCTGGATGCGACGCGGGTGAGGCGCTCGACCGCGACGAGACGAACGGCATCGAATCCGGCACCGATCCAGCAACGAACAATGGTCGCGAGCTCCTTGTCGCCTGCTTCACGGATCAATCCGGAGGTCCTGTTCCGAATCAGACCGTGGTCTTCCAATCGACCGGCCCCAGGGGCTCGGGGATCTTCGGATGTATCAGCGACGAGAGGACCTCGGCATCATCCGTTTCGAACCAGGGCGTACTCAACGACACCGATTCCGACGGTCGCGCCGACCGTTGCACCACCACCACGGGTTCTACCGGGGAGGCGACTGCTCTGATCAACAACATCTCAACTGGCTCCATCGTTGCGGCGGCCGGTGATCAGACGATCCTCGTATGCACAGGCACCTGCACCACCACCGCCACACCGACGCAGACCAGCGCTATCGTCCATTGGGGCGCCCCCCCTCATCACGTCCATCTCGTTCACGCCAACACCGGGACAAGCGGGGATCCATGCCACACAGGTGTACCCGTTAAGGAGTTCTTCGTAGGCCAACAGGGGACACTGCTCGCCTGTGTCTTCGATGTCAATAACGTGTCCACGACCACGACCCAAACGAACGGGGGCCGGCTTAGCTGGGCCTATACGCCTCCGACGAATACCGCCTCACCGTCCTCAAGTGTCGGTGCGCAGCCTTCCGAGACGGACGGGACCGGCCGTGGAACCGTCACGGTCACCGCGATCCGTGTGGGGTCTGACTTCATCACCGTCTCGCTGGAGAACGACAACGGGACCCTGCAGTGTCCTTCCACGGAAACGGCACGCTGCCGAGCCACGGTCGAAGTCAGGGTCGTGCCGGGCTCTCCTCCGACGACAAGCCCTTCGCCTTCGACATCGAGCACAGTCGTTCGCCAATCGAGGACCATCTACCTCGAGTCTGCGCGATCGGCGGTCGAGCCCAACGCTTCGTTCACGCTCACCGGGAACATCGTCGCCAGCGACCCGTTCTGCTACGCCGGTCAGACCGTCACGATCGTCCGCACGCCTATCGGTGATCCGATCGATGAGACCGCCGGAACCTTGACGAGTGCTTCGGACGGGACATTCTCGGGCTCGTTCACCGGTCCCGGCGTTTACACAGCGCGCCTCACGGAGACCGCGGCGTGTTCGGCCGCAACATCTTCGGGTGTGACCATCAAAGAGAAGGTAACCCTGACGCTTACGGCCTCGAGGTCCAGGGTCGGCGCCGGTCGCCGGGTCAAGCTCACGACTTCTCTCACCTCTTGTAGCGGCCACAGTGGTACCACTGTGGCCCTGTTCAAGTCCACGAGCGGTGGCGGGTTCAAGCAGGCCAGTTCGAAGGCGCTCAGCAGTTCCTGCACGGCCACCTTCTCCAGGAGGATGCGTCGCTCTGCGATCTTCCAGACCAGGTGGGCGGCAGACGGCGACCATGCAGCCGGTGTGTCGAACACCAGGCGGGTGCGTGTCCGTGGGACCACATCGACAACCAGCGGGGGTGGGGGCTTCTAGGCCAGTCCCAGCAGATCTAGAAGGAAGGTGCCTGTCGCCGTCGGCTTCAGCTTCACCGTCAAGCCCGAGCTCTTCTGTCCGTACAGATCGCTGGACGGTGAGGTGGACGGCCCCCACATCCGGTTCCCGGTCGATCCCGGGAAGAGGTCTCCTGCATCGCCGGACTCGAAGAAATCGCTCGAGGTTCCGAGTTCGTTCAGCCCGTCGGCTTGGACCATCTGCACGAGACGTCGCCGGTCATCGTCGTTATCGGGCTGGGATTCGTCGATGTGCCAGATGGCGTATCCACCGTTCGGGAGCCCGGCGGCCCAACCCGTGCGCTTGCGCTTCTCGATCAGGAAGTACTC
>JBKJYP010000157.1:0-3100 GCA_046715695.1 Actinomycetota bacterium
CGTCTAGGGCCTTCATGAGCTGGCTCTCCGAGAGATGGCCCGCGCGGATCAGCTTCTGGCCCAGGGGCTCCTTGCTGAGAGACGATTCCGCGTAATAGACCTCGCCGTCGCGGAAGAAGACCCGGCCCTCTCCGGCCGAGCGCTTGATGCTGAGTCGACCGGTCTTCTTGGCGAGAGCCATGAGCCGGAAGACCTCGGGCAGGGAGAAATCATCAAGGGTCCCTCTCAGCATCTCTCCGCCTGCCTATGCACCGCTGCCCAACCCAGCTGAGCTAGGTCCAGCTCGATACGGAGGACTCCGTCTCGGTGGTTGTAGTGGGCGGCTCGCTTGGAGGGGGTTGGATGGGAGAGGGAACCGGAGCGGGAACCGGAGCGGGAACCGGAGCCACGGGTGGCACAACGGTCCCCGACGGAGCCACGCTCACGCTGCCGCCGAACCCACCGTTGGAGGTCTCCGGGGTGAACACGCCTGCGCTGGGTACCTCCGGCGCGGGCTCGGACATCGCCGGATGAGATTGAGGTATCGGGTCGACGTAAGGACTCGTCGGGTCGGCGGTCGGGATCGGGGCGCTCGTGGCGACGGCATCCGGATAGTCCTGATTCATGATGTCCGAGACCTTGTTCGCCGTCTTCCTCATCTCGAACAGCACGAGGCCGACCTTGGCTTCCTTCGAGCTGACGGCAACGAGCACCGCAGAGTGGCCCGCCGACATCAGGATCACGTGGCCCACGTCGCCCTCGACGAACACCTGGGCGAGCTCTCCCTTGCCGAGGCCCTCGGAGGCCCGCTCACCCAGGGTCAGGAGGGCCGCGCTCATGGCGGCCAGCCGATCCTCTTCGACGTGCGGGGGCAGGGCGGACGCGATGGGCAGGCCGTCTGAACTAACTACGGCCGCCGCCTCCACCTCCGGCGAAACGCCCAAGAACTCATCGAGCGCGGCTGCCAGTTGATCCGCTTTGCTCATCGCCCTCCCCCTTCAGACCCTTCTAGATCCAGGTAATAGGGATTCGGCACCGTCCATGGCGGAGTTGAGCCGCTTGTCCCCTCACTAACCAACAACCTCTTCCCTCACACGAGGATAGACCCTTTCGCTACCGCCTGTCCCCTACGGCATGGATGGCGGCGGCGGACATGACCTCGAGAGGTGCCGCTTGGCCCGTCCAGATCGTCATCGAAGCCGCGGCCTGTCGCACCAGCATCCCCAAGCCTCCCCACGCGTCCGCACCCTTGCTACGAGCTGCGGCTATCAGAGCTGTTTCTGCCGGCGAGTACAAGAGATCCACGACGACCTGGTCCTTGCGCCAGACAACGCCCGTCAAGACGCCATCGCCCAGTGGCGTGGCATTGACCACGATGTCTGCTCGAGGTGCGGTCGCATCCGCTTCGTCCCACCCGATCGCCCGGGACTCCTCGACCGATCCCTCCACCAGCTCTCCGACCTCACGAGCTCGCTCCACATCTCGAGCGGCAACGGTGATCGAGGACGCTCCGAGACGCATCAGCGCCCACACGACAGCACGCGCCGCGCCGCCGGCCCCCATCACAAGTGTCGAGCGGCCGGAGACCTCGCAACCTGTATCGCCGGCGAGGAACTCGGCGAAGCCTGTGACATCGGTGTTGTGTCCGATCAGCTTGTCCCCCACCCTCTGGATCGTGTTGACCGCGCCGATCGCCTCGGCGTCGCC
The DNA here is from genome assembly GCA_046715695.1 of Actinomycetota bacterium. GTDB lineage: Bacteria > Actinomycetota > CADDZG01 > CADDZG01 > WHSQ01 > DATLNM01. The sequence goes on from JBKJYP010000157.1 coordinate 1,687, forward strand.
CGAGACCCCGTCGAGCATCCCGACCACCCTCTCCTTGTGCGGGATCGTGACGTTCGCTCCGGCCGCGCCGAGGGCCTCCAGGCCGGCAACCGCCCTGCCCAGGTGCTCAGGCGGGACCGGCCAGGAGAGGTACGCCCATCCGAGCCCGAGTGCACGGAATCCCGCGGAGTGGATGGCGGGCGAGAGCGTGTGCTCGAGCGGCCATCCCAGCACCCCGACGAATGGGGTGATGGTCGGGGTGTCACCCACAAGACAGCTGCTTGTAGTGGGCCTTATCTTCGAGGAAGTCGGCGTAGTTGACGCTGAACGCATGGTGGCCCTCACAGTCGGCCAGCACGTAGTAGATCCAATCCCCGGGGGCCGGAGCCGCTGCTGCCTCTAGAGACGCGAGACCCGACGCGCCGATCGGGGTCGGCGGCAGGCCGGTCACCTGTCGCGTGTTGTAAGGCGAATTGACCTCGAGGTCGGATGCGGTCAGCTCGGGCTTGTGCTCACCTAACGCGTAGAACACGGTCGCATCGATCTGCAATGGCATGCCTGCCTCGAGCCGGTTGTAGATGACCCGTGCGATCTTGGCGCGCTCTTCATCGACACCGGCCTCCGCCTCCACCATCGACGCCACGATGACGGCCTCGTACCGGCTGTAACCGCTGCTTTCGATCGCGGCGAAGTCCACGGTTCCGATCTGGGACTCGAACTCTCTCAGTAGCCTGGCCAGAACGGTCTCCGCGGTGTCCTCGTCGATCACTTGATAGGTCGAGGGGAAGAGAAGGCCCTCGATCGTCTCTATCCCTGGAGGAAGGAGATCCGAGGCGGCACGGCCGGAGGTGGCAAGCTTCAAGAACATCTTCCCCGAGATATGGGTCTGCGCATCGAGGATGCTCGCGAAATCCGTCAGCCACGATCCTTCCGGGAACGTAACCATCACGAAGTCGAGCACGGGGCCGCCCTTCAGAGCATCAAGAGCATCGTGGGCGGCCAACCCACTCGGCAGCTCGTATCTGCCCGCCTGGATGCTGCGCGCCTCATCATTGAAGTAAGCGACCAACCTGAATCCAAGTGCCGACTTGATAACCCCGGAATCTTCGAGGAGGTGAGCGATATCGGCGGCACCCGCTCCTTCGGGTATCACCACCTCGACGGTCGGGCCGGGATGGCTCGGCCCGACGAAACCGATCGAACGGAGATAGAACCAGCCACCCGCAGCGGGCATCGCGATCAGGAGACCCAGCAGCGACAACGCAACGACGAGCTTCCCGCGACGGGTCAAACGGACCTCTTTGCCGAAGACGTCGTCAGTCACTTTCGTTCGCACTTTCGATCGCACCACCTGTGTCGAGCCACGATTGCAGCATCACCTGTGCCGCAACGGCATCGACGATCGCCTTGCGGGCGGCGCGCTTCCCACCGGCCG
>JBKJYP010000158.1:0-19072 GCA_046715695.1 Actinomycetota bacterium
TCGGGCCCGCTTAGTCCGTGTCCGACATTCCCACACCCCACCCGAACCGACAGGCGTGGATCATCGCCGGGGCGATTCTCGTGGCAGCTGGGTTGATTGTTGGGGTCATGGTGAACATGCGGGCCAAGGATGATGCCTGCCGAGCATGGCAGGCACAGGTTCAACAGATGGCAAACCTATTTTCCAAGGAACAAAGCACCACCTATTGGGGTGCTGAGGTTCCGGCCGATGATGGGATGGACTCCGCTTTGATGATCCTCAACGCGAAACGGCCCGAGAACTGCCCCCACCCCTGACCGCTTGGTGAGTCAAGTATGTCGTCACTTAGGTAAAAAGGCGTGGCACAAGTGCACTTGGGCTCGGGGCTAGCGGGCCTTCGGGGAGATATATGTCCTGGTAGGTGGCCCTGTTTCTGATTGTGATATCGGTCACAAGCTTCTGTAAGATGGGCCCCGTGAGGAACCGACCGATCCCCGACGCCACAGTTTCCCGGCTCCCCATCTACCTCCAGGCGCTTCTGGACATCGCCGATGATCCATCTCGGATGTGGGTCTCCTCCGAGGAGCTCGCAGACATGGGGGGACTCAATGCCGCCAAGGTTCGCAAGGACCTCTCGTACCTCGGTTCGTACGGAACGAGAGGCGTTGGTTACGACGTCGAGTGGCTGAAGCACCAGATAAAGCGCGAGCTCGGCCTCACCCAAGATGCCCCCGTCGCCATCGTCGGCGTAGGTAACCTCGGGCGTGCACTTGCCTCCTACAAAGGGTTCATGGAGCAGGGCTTCCGGGTCGCCGGCCTATTCGACGTCGAAGGATCCGTCGTGGCCAGCGAGGTTGGTGGCCTAAACGTCCAGCACCTCGACGAGATCAAGGACTTCGTCGCCGAGCATGAGTTGGTGATCGGAGTGATCGCGACACCTCCGGGGGCCGCGCAGGAGGTCGCCGACAAGCTCGTGGACGCCGGCGTGCGCTCGATCCTCAATTTCGCTCCGGCGGTCGTCAACGTTCCACCCGATGTGACGATCCGCAAGGTCGATCTCTCGATGGAGCTGCAGATCCTCTCCTTCTATCAGCAGCGCGCTCAGGCGGCGGCAACCACGAGACCTCCGGTCCGTCGTTCGCGGGCTTAGCTGATGGCGGCGCCTTCGCTCGTCGTCGTTGGGCTCAACCACCACAGCGCGCCGGTAGAGATCCTCGAGCGCCTCACGATCGCTGAAGAGGACCTCGAGAAAGCGCTAACGGCGACCACGCACTACGAGCACCTCCTCGAGTCGGTGATCGTCTCGACCTGCAACCGGGTCGAGGTCTACGCATCCGTCACTCGCTTCCACGGGGGGGCCCAGGACCTGCGCAATTTCCTGGCTGAGTTCTGTCACGTGGCGCCGGAAGATTTCTCCTCCCATCTCTACACCTTCCATGACGAGGTCGCAGTTAGACACCTCTTCCGCGTCTGCGCAGGGCTCGACTCCATGGTCGTAGGCGAAACCGAGGTCACGGGACAAGTACGGCGTGCGTGGTCGAAGGCATCCGACACCGGAGCATCGAAGCGTGTTCTCGGTGAGGTGTTCCAAGCCGCGCTGCATGCCGGACGCAAGGCACGAGCCGCGACCGCAGATCCTCCAGATTCCATCGCCCAGGCTGCGGTCGAGATCGCCCGGATCGCATCCGGCGGTGACCTGGCCGCCAAGACCGCGGCCGTCATCGGAGCCGGGAAGATCGGAGCGATGACGGGCCAAGCCCTCCTCGAAGCGGGCATCGAGAAACTGCTGCTCGTCAACCGTTCAGAGGACAGGGCTCTTGCCGTGGCCGAAGCACTGCCTTCCGAGGTTGTCGGATGGGCAGGGCTCGAAGCGGCTCTGATCCGGTGCGATCTCGCGATGTTCGCCACCAGCGCTCCAGAAGTCGTGCTCGGTGCGGCGGCCGCGGCTCGAGTCGCAGCTGCTCGGTCCGAGCCCCTCCTTATCATCGACATCGCCTTGCCGCGCGATGTCGCACCAGAGGTCAGGGATATCGACGGGATCACCCTGCTCGATCTGGACGACATCAAAACGGAACTGCCGCAGGATCCCATCGCCGGCCAAAGCGTCGTCGAGGCCATCATCGACACCGAGGCGCAACACTGGAGCGAGAAGACGCAGGCTGCAGATCTCGTCCCGACCGTCGCCGGGATCGTGGCCGAGGCTGAGGCTTTCAGGCTCGAAGAGCTCGAGCGTGCCGTGCGGACCCTGGGGGAGCTGAGCCCTGAGCAACTAGAAGCGGTCGAAAGGCTGACCCAGAGACTCATCGCGAAGGTCCTTCACAAACCCCTCACGAATGCCAAAGAGCTCGCGTCGGGCAAGGACGGGGACGTGCACATCCAAACGCTCAAAGAGCTCTTCGGATCGGCTCAACCGGAGGCGCGCGACGAGTCCTGAGCGCACGGTGAGGATCGCGACCCGCGGCTCCCGGCTCGCTCTGCGCCAAACCGAGATAGTGGCCGGCTTGCTGCGATCTGTCGATCCCTCGCTCGAGATCTAACCCGTGATAGTCAAGACGACCGGTGACCGGGACCAGCGGCCCTTCGGACAGATCGGGTCCAAGAGCTTGTTCGTTGCCGAAGTCGAGCGTGCTGTGCTCGACGGAAGAGCCGATTGCGCGGTCCACAGCGCCAAGGACCTGACCTCTGACCTCGGAGACGGCTGCCGCCTCGTGTTCCCCACCCGAGCAAGCGCCCACGATGCTTTGGTCGGCATCGACGATCTCGCATCCTTGTCGAGGGGAGCCAAGGTTGGGACCTCCAGCATGAGACGCCGTTCGCTCTTGATGGAAGCGAGGCCCGACGTCGATGTGGTCGACCTGAGGGGCAATCTGGAAACGCGACTCGAGAAGGTCGCCCGCGGGGACTGTGACGCCGCCATCCTGGCGGCGGCCGGTCTAGAGCGACTCGGGCTCGAAGGAGACAGCGTTCTCGATCCAACGTGGTGGGTGCCGGCTCCCGGCCAGGGGGCGTTGGCGGTCGAGTTCACCGATGCCGAGCTGGCGCTCGTCTCGTTGTTCGAGAAGATCGACGATCCACGATCAAGCGCTGAGGTCTTATGTGAGCGCAGCTTCGCGGCAACACTCGAAGGTGGATGCTCGATCCCACTCGGTTGCCTCGCTCGAGCATCCGACGGCCGGCTCGTGGTGACCGGATACATCGGAAGCCTGCACGGAGAAGGCTCGCTACGCGATCGCAATTCCGGACCCGAGGGCGAGTCCGCGGCGCTCGGCCGCGAGTTGGCCGAAGCGATGCTCGCCGCCGGGGGGAACGAGCTGCTCGAAGACGCGCGTTTCGGTTCCGAGGAGGAGACGTCTCTCCCATGACTCCCTCGCTCGCAGGCAAGACCGTCGTGGTGACAAGGCCGGAGCGGCAGGCACAGAGCCTGGTGGATGCCCTCTCCTCCCGGGGGGCCTCCGTCATCCGGCTGCCCCTCATCGAGATCCGCGACCCCGACTCTTGGGACGACCTCGACCGGGCGGTCAAGATGCTGCGTGAGGGATATTTCAGGTGGGTGATCTTCACCAGCTCCAACGCGGTGGCTGCGGTCTTCTCTCGCATCGGCGTGGCCGGCCTAGACGCCCGTGCTTTTGGGCGCACAGGGGTAGCGGCGGTCGGAGCCTCGACCGAACGATCGTTGAACGCCCACGGGATCAGGCCCGATCTCGTCCCAACCACATATCGAGGCGAAGCTCTGGCGCAGGAACTCGGGCATGGAAGCGGTCGCATCCTCCTCCCGCGGGTGGCCGACGCACCGCCCGCGACCCAAGAAGCGCTTGCGTCGGGAGGCTGGTCGGTAGAAGCCGTCGTTTGCTATGCGAATAGACGGCTTCGGCCTCGGGGCCCGGAAGCCGAGAGCGTCAAGAAAGGCGACTATGACGCGATCACTTTCACGAGCCCGTCCGCTGTTCAGGCCTTCAAGCCCGCCATCGGTGAGCCGGCCAAGATCGGTCTGTCGCCCGAGGACGAGGGCCGGTTGGTTGCCTGCATCGGTCCCTCGACCGCGGACGCGGCCAGGCAAGCAGGCTTCCGTGTCGATGTGATCCCCGAAGTATCGACCGCTGAAGCGCTCGCCGAAGCGCTCGCCGAGCATGAGAACATGACTCGATGAGCATGGGATACCCGGTGCACCGGCCACGGCGTCTGCGGCGGACCGCGGGGCTTCGGCGCGCCTTCGCCGAGACGGATCTCCGACCGTCTCGGTTGATCGCCCCCCTCTTCGTGAAGGAAGGCATCAAAGAGCCGGTCCCCATCGCTTCCATGCCCGGCCAAGCCCAACTCGATCTCGCGTCTGCCGTCAAGGAAGCACGCGAGCTCTCTTCTCGAGGGGTGGGTGGCCTGCTGGTGTTCGGTGTGCCGGCGCAGAAGTCACCCGATGGATCGGCGGCCTGGGCCCCCGACGGCATCTCGCAACTCGCGCTGGCGGCGATCAAGGACGAGGTTGGTGACGACCTCGTGGTCATGGCCGACCTCTGCATGTGCAGCTACACGGAATCGGGACATTGTGGCTTGATCACACAACAGTCCTCGGGCCGGTGGACCATCGACAACGATCCCACCGTCGAGCTCTACGGGAAGATCGCCGTCGAACAAGCGCAGGCCGGTGCCGACATCGTGGCACCCAGCGGCATGATGGACGGCCAGGTCCACGCGATCCGCGCCGCCCTCGACGACGCCGGCTTCTCGGAAACAGCGATCCTGTCCTACGCCGCCAAGTTCGCATCGAGCTTCTACGGGCCCTTCCGCGATGCCGCCGAGGGAGCGCCACAGTTCGGAGACCGGCGCTCGTACCAGATGCATACCGCCAACCTCGCCGAATCTCTGAGTGTGGATAAACTCTATGCCGCCTACGGCGCCGACGCCCTGATGGTGAAACCCGCTATCGGTTACTTGGATGTCGTCCGCGCGATAAAGGACGAGTTCGGTCTTCCGACGGCCGCCTACAACGTGAGCGGCGAATACTCGATGTTGAAGGCCGCCGCGAGCAAGGGCTGGCTCGACGAACGATCGACCGCACTCGAGATCCTCGAGTCGATCCGCCGCGCGGGGGCCGACCTGATCATCACCTACCACGCCGGAGATGCGGCGGAGTGGCTGAGCTGAACTCAGAACGCTCCTCGAAGCTCTACGCCGCAGCTCGCGAGATCATGCCCGGCGGTGTTTCTTCACCAGTTCGATCGTTCAGCGCGGTTGGGGGATCGCCCTTCTTCACAGCCAAAGGCGAGGGCCCGTATCTGATAGATGCGGACGGGAACCGATTCATCGATCTCGTCCAGAGCTGGGGAGCTCTCCTCTTCGGTCACGCGCCCGAGCCGGTTATCGCGGCGATCTCGGAGACTGCTCTTCGAGGGACATCTTTCGGGACCCCCACCGAGCTCGAGGTCGAGCTTGCCCGGCTCGTCTGCACGATGGTTCCCAACGCGCAGCGTGTCCGATTCGTTTCCTCGGGGACCGAGGCTGCGATGACCGCCGTGCGACTTGCCCGGGGCGCGACGGGTCGGTCCAAGATCCTCAAGTTCGCCGGTTGCTATCACGGGCACTCCGACGCGCTCATGGCGAAGGCCGGCTCGGGCATCGCGACACTCGGGCTGCCCGGTACGCCGGGAGTTACCCAAGGGGCATCCGCCGACACCATCGTCGTGGAGTACAACGACCTCGACGCGGCAACTGCGGCCGTTGCCACATCCGGTGAAGACCTGGCAGCGATCATCGTCGAGCCCGTCGCGGCCAATATGGGACTGGTGCTTCCCGAAGAGGGATACCTGGCCGGCCTCAGAACCCTCGCGACCGACCACGAGGCGGTTCTCATCTTCGACGAGGTCATCACCGGCTTCCGTATCGGGCCCGGCGGAGCGCAGGAGCGTTACGGGATCGACGCCGACATCGTGATCTTGGGCAAGGTCTTAGGCGGGGGCCTTCCGGCCGCTGCGGTTGCAGGCTCCGCCAACCTGCTCGATCTGCTTGCCCCTGAGGGCCCCGTCTATCAAGCGGGGACACTCTCCGGCAATCCACTCGCGATGGCCGCCGGGATCGCGACCCTGGGGATGATCGGCTCTGACCCCGAGCTCTACGAACGGTTGCAGAACACCTCGAGATCACTGGCTCGCGCGTTGGTCGATGCAGCCGACCTAGCTGAGGTACCGCTTGTCGCGAGTGCGATAGGGGGCCTGGCCGGCTTCTTCTTCGCCGATGAAGACGTCATCAACTACCGCGAAGCACAAGCGACCAGTGCGGAGACGTATTCGCGGTTCTGGAGAGGGATGCTCGAGGCCGGCGTGTTCCTGCCCCCATCGCGTTTCGAAGCCCTGTTCGTGTCCTCGACGCATAGCGACGTGCACATCGACCTGATATCAGAGGCGGCACGCGGTGCCTTCAGACCCAGCCCATAAAGCGTGGCCGCCGTGGCGGCTGACGATGCTCGCAGGCTCGATCCTGTTGTTGTTGCTGGCGGTCCTCAACGCGACCCTGTCCAAACCATTGCCCGGTGCGGTCTCACTGATCCTTGGGGGGGCCGGGTACGCGGGTTTGATCATCGGCTTCGGCCTCGCCATGAACTCGAAGCGGTCGCGCGACAAGAATCCGTAACTCCGCGCAACGTCTGCAGTCCAGACATAAGCACCAATATCGCTCTTAACTCCGATACAAGATACGCACATCGGCGGAGTTAGGAACAGACATCTCACGACGATACTGACAACAAGGCACCCGATGGAGGTGCGGTTGAAAGGAGTCGTCATGAACAGCATCACTCGCACGCTCGATGTAACTCGCAACGAGAGAGGTGCAACCGCAGTCGAGTACGGCCTTCTGGTCGCCCTCATCGCTGCAGTGATCATCGTTGTTGTCCAGACGCTCGGAACGCAGATCGCCGCCGCGTTCCAGACCGTCGTCGACCAGCTCGCCGGGATCTGACGCCCCGAGCTTGAGCCCGGCGCGTCCAATGGAAAGGGATAGACATGCTTCGCGGTTGCGATCGGGAGCGGGGAGCCGTCGCGGTTCTCCTGAGCATCGTGCTCATAGCGGTGCTCCTCCCGCTCGCGGCCGCAGGGCTGTCTACCTATGTGCGAGCGGGCACGGCGGCGGAGCTCCAGCGATCCGCTGACTCGGCCGCTCTCGCCGGAGCGCGCTCCATCCCGATCGGCAACCTCTCCGTCCTCCCACCTGCCATAGGGCCGGTACCTCCAGAACCTCTCACCGTCGCCTGCCAGCAGGCCGTCTCGGCGGCCGCCGCCGACGATGCTTTCGGAGAGGACTACGCGGGGAGCCTGGCTTGCGATGCGCGGTACCTCTATGACCCCGACTTCCTCGGAAGGTTCCAGACCTGCACGACCGCTCTGACCGGCAGTGCGATCGGTGCTCTCGGCGCGCTGTTCAACACGTTCCACGGTCTCTTGCCCGCCCTCCACCATCCGGGCGTAGAGGTCACCGTGTCGCGCACCGTCGGCCCCGGACCGATGGACGCCTTGATCCCAGGTGCAGACGCGGTGGTCACCGAGACCAGGACGGCGCGAGCGATCAGGCGATTCAAGAACGCGATCGTGATACCCGTCATCCGCAACCCGGCCACGGGAGACATGGTCCTCGATCTCAATATCCCGCTCGCCACCGCGCGTCAGACCCTCTTGACGGCTCTGTCGACGGTCGATGACGCGACCGGCCTGCTTCTACCTTCATGCGCGAACGTCGTCGATGCCCTCGTCGATGACTTCGCCGACCTGTATAACCCCGGATCGACGGACGCTCCGACGGCAGAGGAGGTGGTTGCCGACGCTCAGGCGCAAGGCACCGCCCTCATGGCCTTCGTGCTCGACTCCGGAAGCGGCATCCCTTGTCTCCTCTGTGGTCTACAGGTTCCGGCTCTCGAGTTCATGCCGCTATGCGTGACTTCCTACTCCAACAACGTCGTGAACTTCGCCGGCTGCTCGGCCTCGGCCCTGGGCGCATTCCGCGCCTCACTGGTTCAATGAGCGGCCGGCTTGGCGGGAGCGCCGAAAGGATGAGAGTTAACCGGGAGAGGGGCGCGGTGGCCCTTGAGTTCGCGCTCATCTTGCCTGTGACCTTGTTGCTGCTATTCGGGCTCATGTACACGGGCTTCTACTCGTTCGTTGCAGCATCTGCTCAGAACGCAGCGCGTGAGGCCGCGCGTTACGCAAGCGTCCCGTCCAGACACTCGTGGAACCCCGACTACCCCACCGATACCGAGATCACCGATCATGCTCGAGATGCCGTCCCTTCCTGGGCGCGCGGTGATGTCGCTATCGATGTGTCCGACGCGGGTTCCGAAAGACCGGGGTCCGTCGTCACGGTGACCGTTTCCTACTCCGAGATCCCTCTGTTCGGAGCCCTGTCCGGACTGCTCGGAAACGTTGGCTTGGACGGTGCCACCGGGATCACGCGCGCCGCCACAGGAAGGCGAGAATGATGATGCGCCTTACCCTCATTGACCACAACGAGCGATCGTCTCGAAGATCGCGCAAACAAAATGGCGCGGCGGCCGTCGAGTTGGCACTCTTCATGCTCCTGCTGGTGTGCGTGCTCGTCCTCACGGCCCCCCTCGCGTTGATCCTCAAGGAACAGCTGAAGCTCGGACGCACAGCGGGACGCACCGTAAGGTTCGCGTCGGCGACCCCGGATACCGCTCGCCGCGATTGCGCGGGGGCCCGGCTCGCCCGGCGTCCCTCGACGGCGCAGGTCGTCTCCGAGGCGAGCTGCAGCCACTTCGGGACCGGGTCGGTTCCGGCCGCCTTCTCAGTTTCCGTCTCCCCGCAACCGAACTCAGCTGCTCCGGGAACCCAGATCACGGTGACCGTTAGTAACCAAGTCTCACTGGGGCCGCTCGGGGGTCTGCTGTCCATAGTCGGAATCGACGAGAGCTATTCGAGTCCCACCCTGTCCGCAACCGCTGTTTCTGTAGAGGAGTGATCCGATGAGAAAACTGAACCTGACCATCGCCGCAGGACTCGTTGCCGCGATCCTGGGAGGTGGGCTCGTACTTGCCTACGGTCGCGGCATCGACAAGAAGATCGCCGATGGCCGGGAAACGGTGTCGGTCCTCGTGGCCACCTCTCCTCTCGAAGCAGGGGCAACGGCGGAGGAGATCCGGACCCGGGTCGAAACACAGGAGATCCCCAGAGCCTTCGTCGCCGACAGCGCCCTCTCCTCCTTGGAAGACGCCGCGGGCATGTCATTGTCCGGTCCGGTCACGAAGGGCTCGCAGCTAACACAAGGTCAGTTCGTCGGGGCGAAGGACCTGACCGTTCTGAAACCCTCCAACGGCCACGTTGCACTAGCGGTCGGCGTCGATATCTCTCCCGGTGTCGCTCGCTACCTGGAAGCCGGCAGCGTGGTGGATGTCTTCGCCACCTACAGAGGGGTGCAAGCAGATGCCCGGGGAGCGTCAGGCACACAGGACGCTCAGGACGCAGCTTCGGGTGGCGCGACGAATCGCACGAAGCTGTTCGCTACCGGGATCAAGGTCCTTTCGGTCCGCATCGCTCCGTCCCAAGAGTCCGATGAGGAGGGATCGAACTCGGGGTCGCCGGGCGAAGACGTGATCGTCCTGCTCGATCTGATGCCCCGGGACGCGGAGAAAGTAGTCAACGCGGTGACCCTCGGCGAGATCTACCTCGCCATGTCTGACGGAAGCAAGCACGTCACCCCCACCGGCACGACTCCCGACGATGTCGTCGGGACGGGAGGGTCCTCGTGACCGGCAGGCTCATGACGATCGGCTCCGCGACCGGCGGGTGCGGCAAGACGTTCTTCGCCACCAACCTCGCCGCGACGCTGGCCCAGGCCGGTAAGAGCGTGCTCCTAGTCGACCTCGACCTTCAATTCGGAGAGGTGGCCGTCTCTCTGCAACTGAAGCCGACCAATTCGCTTCTCGACGGCCTCTATGGGAAGGGAGGCAGGGCCCTTCCGAGGGAAGACCTGTCCGCCCACATCGGCGAGCTGGTCGTGAGACATCCCTCCGGGATGGACGTCCTCGCGGCCCCTCGCGATCCGTCCGAGGCAGACCTGATGACGGAAGCCGATGCCATCCACCTCTTGGACGTTGCGATGGCTCGATACGACATCGTCGTGGTCGACACTCCCCCGGCATTGAACGAGATCGTGCTCGCAGCATTGGATCGGAGCGAGATCATCGTGGCACTCGCCTCCCTCGATGTTCCGAGCTTGAAGAACCTCTCCACCTACCTCGACACCCTCGATCGGATCGGTATCGAGAGGTCTCGCCTGCGGTTGATCCTCAACAAGATCGATCGCGATGTCGGGATCGACTCAGACCAGGCTCAAGACATCTTCGACGGTCGCTTCGTCGGGCTCATCTATCACGACAGGGCGGTCTCCAGAGCCCTGAACCTGGGGGCCATCCTCGTGGACTCCGAACCCCGTAGCCGAGTAACCAGACAACTGATGAACTCGATCGAAGCCGTTCTCCCTAAGGGTTTGCTCGCCGCACCTACGGCCGCCACGAGCAGCCTGAACGGAAGCATGCTCAACCGCATCACGGACATCGTTCGGCCTAAGACCCAGATGGAAGACAAGTCGCATGAAGGATCGGTCGTCCCGGCGATCGCGAACACAAGGGGCACCATATGAATCTCTCTGAGAGGCTACAAGCCGCGGAACGCGATGCGCAGGCGCCCAAGGCAGCGGCCGTACCTGTGGAAACCACACCCAGTGTCACCCCGGGCGCGAAACCACAGCGCCTGCGAACCAGTCACACGGAGTCGGCTCTGGAATCGCTCAAGCTCAAGGTGAGAGCTGCGGTTGTTCGAGAGCTCGGGCCGGCACTCGCTTCGGGAGAGGTGGACGAGACCCATCTCAAGGCTCGACTCGAGCACCACCTCTCAGACAACGTGAGGCAATTCAACGTGAGCGTGAGCCCAAGCGAGCGATCGGGTTTCTTCGCCGAGGTGCTCGCCGACATGATGGGTTGGGGGCCGCTGGAGGCTCTTCTCGATGACCCCACGATCACGGAAGTGATGTGCAACGGTCATGCCGACGTCTGGGTAGAGCGCAAGGGTGTGATCGAGCGAGACCCGATCCATTTCTCCACCCCTGCGGCCTATCGCCAGGTCATCGATCGGATGCTCGCTGTCGCCGGCAGGAGGGTGGACGACTCGTCGCCGATGGCCGACGGCCGGCTCCACGATGGAAGCCGTATCAACGTCATCATCCCGCCTCTCGTCGTCGGCGAGCCGGTCCTCACGATCAGGCGTTTCCCCGAGATCGCCCTCACGATGGCCGATCTGATCGCCATGAAGGCGGTCTCGGGAGCTGCCGCAACTTTCCTCGAAGCGGCGATCGAGGGAAAGCTGAACGTGATCATCAGCGGAGGGACCGGGACCGGAAAGACCACGATGCTCAATGTCCTGTCGAACTACATCCCTCCCAACGAGAGGGTGATCACGATCGAGGACGCGGCTGAGCTCCGTCTGGAGCAACCGCATCGAGTGACCCTCGAGGCTCGGCCCCCGAACATCGAAGGGGTGGGCCAGGTCACGATCCGAGACCTGGTGAGGAACGCGCTTCGTATGCGTCCGGACCGGATGGTCTTCGGTGAGGTCGGCGGGGGCGAGTCCCTCGACATGGTCCATGCGATGAACACGGGCCTTGTAGGATCCCTCAGCACCGTGCATGCGAACTCAGCGCGCGATGCGCTGGCTCGTGTCGAGACGATGGTTCTCTTCGCAGGGATGGACCTGCCGCTGAAAGCGATCCGTGAGCAGATCGCCAGTGCGATCGACCTGGTGGTGCACCTGGGGCGCCGGTCCGATGGGAGCCGCGTGATCGACAGGATCTGTGAGGTCCAAGGACGCGAGGGAGAGATCATCACGATGCAGGACGTCTTCGCACGAACGGGCGGTGGCGAACTCGAGCCTTCGGGCCTGCGTCCGAAGTGCGCCGAGAAGATGGCCGACCGGGGCAAGCCCGTCGCACCCGCGCTCTTCCGACCCGCTCCCGCTCCTGAGGGCGCTAAGCGGAAGAGGACCAGATGAACGCCACCTTGCCTCTGCTTGCTGGCCTTCTTTTCGGAGGCGGGCTGGCCGTGATGATCGTTTCCATACGCCGGCGCTCTCTGCGCCGGGTCCGAGACCTCCGAGACATCCTCGAGGTCGCCTACAACGACCCTTCGGCCGCCCCACCAAGTGCGGCGGGAGCAGGAAGACTGCTGGCGCGCTCCGGCGCTCTTGCGGAGAAGGCGCTCGCTCGCGCAGGCGTCATGGCCGGTGTGAAGTCTCGCATCGAGCGCAGTGATTGGGACGTCGGGCCCGGAGAATTCGCGGCTGCTTCGCTCGGCGCGGGTCTCTTGGGTGCTATCGCCGGTATGTCAACGGGTGCCGTGCCACTGGCCGTCTTGCTGGGCGTCGCCGGACTGGTTGCCCCAGCCGTCCTGGCAGCACGTTCTGTCGAGAAACGGCGCAGTCGCTTCGAAGCCCAGCTCCCGGATGTCCTGGATCTCATGGCCGCGGCCCTCGAGGCGGGGGCCGGGATCACTCAGGCATTGGAGCTCGTTGTCGAGGAAGCCGGGGACCCGGTCGCCTCGGAATTCGGACGAGCCCTGGGCGCGACGCGCGTGGGGGCTCCTCTCACCGAGTCCCTCGAAGAGATGGCCACCAGGATCGGATCGCGTGACCTCACCTGGACCGTGCAGGCGATATCGATCCAGCAGGAGACCGGTGGGCGCCTCGCCGACATCCTGCACACCGTCGCAGGCTTCATGCGCGCCCGCGAGGAGGTTCGCCGGGAGCTCAGTGCGCTGGTTGCCGAGGGCAAGCTGTCGGCTTACGTGCTGGGACTTCTTCCCTTCTTCGTCGCCGGCGTGATCCTTCTCTTCAATCCCACCTACCTGAACCCCTTGTTCTCGTCACTGATCGGTCTGGTGATGCTCGGTGGAGCACTGGTTCTCATGTTCTTCGGTTTCTGGGTCATGTCCCGCATAGTGAAGATCGAGGTGTAACCATGACTATCGCGATCGCGGCGCTGCTGGCGTCATTAGGAACGGCCCTCTTCGTGATGGGGATGTCCCGCGTGCGAGCGTCCCTTCCGGCTGATGGGATCGACGAGGGGATGGAAACGACCACATCGGCGCCACTTACCTACAGGGTCTTGGCGCCGGTGATGAAGGCTGCCGGGGGCCTCGTCGAGCGCGTCTCTCCTCGCAAGAGGCTCGCCATCGTCAACGACCGGATCACCTACGCCGGGCTTGACGGGACTTTGCGGATGGAGCGCGTCTTGTCCTACAAGGCGGCTTGCGCGGTGGGAGGTCTGCTGCTCGGGTTGAGCGCGGCCCCCGGTGCCGTCCCCCGACCCATCTGGGCACTGGCGATGGCCGTGGCCGCGTCGTTCATGCCCGACATGTGGCTGGACACCCGGGCGAAGGCTCGGCAGGAGAACATCGCTCGCGATCTGCCAGAAGCTCTCGACCTGATGGCGATCACCGTGGAGGCCGGGCTCGGTCTCGAGCAAGCCCTCGCCGCCGTCACGTCCCGGCTCTCCGGGGCGTTGGGAGAGGAGTTCCACAGGATGCTGAGGGAGATCGAACTCGGTGTTTCCAGGCACGACTCGCTGTCGGCGCTCCGGATGAGAACAGATGTCCCCGAGCTATCCGGCTTCGTCGCTGCTCTGATCCAAGCGGACCGCGTGGGAGCCCCGATCGCAGATGTACTGCGGGTCCAGGCCGCACAGGTGCGCATGAAACGTCGCCAGAGAGCGAGAGAGAAAGCCGGTCAGACCCCCGTCAAGATCTTGTTTCCGGTGATCTTCTGCATCCTGCCGGCTCTATTCGTGGTCGTGATGGGCCCAGGAGCGATCCGCATCATGGACACCCTCTTCACCCACTAACCCCACAATCCGCCGAGTGTGTTTTTAGCGCCGCCAGGCGACGCTTCTGACACACTCAGCAAATTATCTGGCGTAGATGTGATTTCCATCACAGCCACATGCTGTTCGGCGGTATGAGATCGGGTGATGGCGACCAGCTATCCGCACCGTTCTACGGCTCTTCTGTCCGCCCCGCGACATGGTGTGATTACGGACGCAGATCTCATCAGCCTCGGCGGAACGCCCGGTCAGATCAGAAGGTGGATCCACAAAGGCCACTATCGTCGTGTTCTCCCAGGAGTTGTGGCGATCGGAGGTGCTCCGCGGACTTGGAAACAACAAGCGAGCGCTGCGGCCTCCTGGGGCGGAGCCGGTTGCGCGATCTCAGGACCGAGCGCTTTTCGGGTACGTGGCTTCGATGGGTTCTCCCGATCCATGATCGAGCTCTCCATCACTTCCAAGAAAGACCGGAGGGCGGTGCCCTTCAAGGTCCATAGAGTTGATCGGCATCTCCTCTCTGAGATCGAGACCGTGGATGGCATCCCCATCACCTCGGTGAATAGAACGATCGTGGACCTGGCAGCCGTGAACCATCTCAGAACCGAGCGATCACTTCACGAAGGGCTCAGGAGAAACCTCATCACCGAGGGCAGCTTCTTTATCTTCGTTGAAGACGAATCGATGAGGGGAAGGAGAGGGATCGCTCGAGCTCGATCGATCGCTTTGGCACTCACTGGGACGGAGCACCTTACGGCCACCGACGTCGAGCAAAAGCTGGCGGCCGATATCTGGAGAAGCGACCTACCGAAGCCAGAGCTTCAGTTCCCGATCATGCTTTCGACTGAAAAGAACTACTTCGACTTTGCCTACCCAGCCGCCATGTTGGCCATCGAGGTCGACGGTTACGCCTGGCATGGGGGTCGGAAAAGCTTCGAGCGAGACCGTGAACGCGACGTTGAGTCAGGCCTCCTCGGATGGACCGTCCTTCGATTCACCTGGGCGCAGGTAATGTTCAAGCCGGACTACGTGCTTGGTGCGATCCGTCTCCACCTTGAAAAACGAGGATTGTTGTCGACTGTGTAAGAAGCGACGCCCAACGGCACTATTTACACACTCGGCGAGCTGAGCGGTTAGTCCTCGCGGCCTAGGAAGAACCACATGATCAGGGCCGTGACGATCAGCATCACCGCGAACCAGATGAAGGCGATGCCTCCGGTCCTCCCGGCGTTGACGCCCGGCTTCGAGCACGCACTCGAACCCAGTACCAATAGAAGAGGGAGATAGAGCTTCAGCTTCGCCATCTAAGCGACCTCCGGGACCGAGCGGGCTTTGGCTTTTCGTTCGGCCCGGCTCAATCCGAAGAGATGAGCTGCGAGCAGGAGGAAGGTCCCGGCCGTGATCATGCGGGCCTTGCCCAGGGGGTTGCCCGGGTCGTACTTCATGACCACGATGGCTCGCGCCTTTGGGTCGGTCGTCTCGACATCGGCCACGGTGGGCGAGGGGGCCGGGACACCGACGGTGCGGACCTCGCAGTTCTCGCCCTTGTCATCGCAGACGGCGATGGATGTATCGGGCCCCTCGGTCACGTCCTCGACCTCTTCGTCCTCTTCGGCCACAACGACATCCCGAGCGATGATCGTCACCGCGCCATAGGTCACGCCGTCGACCTCGATCAAGCGCGTGAGCTCCTTATCCACTTGCGCGTCTTGGGCATCGGCGAAGCCCTCGATCTTCTCGTCGGCGATGGCTTCCTCGAGGATGATGATCGCATCTCCCTCGAGCTCGGCCGTCTGTGTGGTCTCCTGCGCATCCTCGTCGTCCGGCGCGCGCCATTCCCCCTCGGGATAAGTGGAGGCTGCGTTGAACTCGATCCCTTCGGCCGAGGCCGAGATGCCCAGGGACTCCCAGGACGGCAGTTGGCCGACCGGGCCGAGCGGGGTCCCGTAGGACCACACGGCCCCCATGATGAGGATGAAAGCAAGCGTCACCGAGGCGGACACGTAGTAAGCCAGCCGGGCCCCCATCACGAGAGCCATCAGCAACCAGATCGAGCCGCAGAAGATGAGGATCCCCGCGATGAACCCGGCGATCCCCTGTACGAAGACGGAATCCATCAGAGACTCCGCTCGTATTCCATGACCGCTTCGATCTGCGCGTCGGTCAACGGATAACGCGGCACCGGGATGCCCTGTGTGGGCGCCTCACCGAACGTCGGCATGAACGCGTATCGACGGCCGTTCCGGATCGTCAACAGATGCAGGTCACGACTGAGGTGCGTGACGTCGCCGCCCCACAGAGCCATCCCTTGGTAGATGACCCGGAAGACGCCGCCCTCGGTGTCCGCCTCCCACTCCTGCCCACCTTCGCGACCCTCGCCCGCGCTGCCATGACACACCGCACACCGAGCCTCGAAGATCTCTTTCCCGGAAGCGTTAGCGGCGAGCTTCGGAGGAGGTCCCTGGTTGCCGGGCAGTGACTTCAGCCAGGCGATGACGTCGTCCACCATCAAAGGTGTCATCGGGCCACCGAAGGCGACGCCCCAGGTCGGCATCGGTGTGCCCGGGCGGCCACGCTCGATCGTGAAGCGGATCACTTCCTCATCCCAGCGCTGGAAGACGTCTTGCAGAGGGGGTGCTTTCCACTTGACCGGCTCACCGGTAGCGGGGTCGATGAAGCTAACGATGCCGCCCGTCGCGTCATCGCTGAGATCGTCCGGCGCACCAAGACCTCCGTGGCAGTTCGCACAACCCATGCCGAGGGCGACCCCTTCTTCGATCTCTTTGAATTCGACTGCGCCCACACCCTCCGGCAAAGCAGGCGGCGGTTTGAAGATCAAACTCCCGCGGTGCACGCCATCTTCGTCGAACCGGTCGGCGAAGGCCTCCTGACGCTGAGCCTCCGGGAGCCAGTAGAAGAGGATGAGCAACACCGAGATCGCGGTGAAGACGACACCGCCCCATTGGACCCTTTCGAGGCGACTGGATTCGAGGACGTCGTCGGGCGCTCCCGGCCGCAACGCCTTGGGTATGCCGAGAGAAGGCGCTCGGCCCTTGCCGGGGCGGCCGGCGCGCGCGATGAACAGTGCCCACATCGCGGCTGCGGGCACGAAAACGATGAGGCAAAGAAGAAGAACGTCGCCGCTATCCATGGCTCAGTGCGTCCCTCCCATCAAACGGGCACGCAGAAGGGGCCGACGGGCTCGGAGAACTGTTCCCATGTGTTGGTCCCACGCGGGGGGCCGTCTTGGCGAGCGCCCGTGTCGACCACGACCTTGCCGTTCTCGATGGTCAACGGGAAACGGTCGAGGCCGCGCGGAGCCGGGCCCCCGTAGAACTCGCCGCTCAACCGGTACTTGGAACCGTGACAGGGACATTCGAACAGTAAAGAGGTGTCGCAGAAGGGAACCGAGCAGCCTAGATGGACGCACTTGCGGTACAGCGCCTGCATCCTGGCTTCCTTCGCGCCGGTCGTGAGATACACGGGCGCATCTCCTGTGCCTTCATAGAAGGTGAGCCAGAACCGGCCCTCCGCGATGAAGAGCGGCTTGTAATCGGGCGGACCGATCTGCTTCAGAAGGTCCTCGTAGTTTCCGGCGGTGATCTTGGTCCCGAAGCCCCCGGTCAGCTTGGGCCACAGGAACGAGAGCGAGCTCATCCCGAAGACCCCGAGGAAAACCGAGAACGATGCGGTCCAAGAACGGTTGAGGAACTGCCGGCGTGAGACGGCCATCTGCTCGGGGGTGAGCGGAACCGGCTTCGGCTTGGGGGCCTTAGGCGGCGCGCCCTCGGACTCGGGGGCTTCCTCGAGGAGCGTCGTGTGATGCACTTCGGCAGCGCCGGCCCCCGCCTCCCGCGCGGAGGCGCGCTGGCGGCGGATCGTGACGTTCGCCATGAACAGGCCCCACCCCAAGATGCTGGCGGCGACCACGACCAGCGCAACGGTTCCCGGACTCAATACAGGCTCCTTTGTGTCACAGCTCGAAGAACAGAACGCCGCCTTCCCAGGGGAACACGAAGTTGAAGCCCGGCCCCCGGAAGAACATGCCGATTATCGATAGAACTGCGAATCCCAGAACGAAGAAGGAGAAGATGACGATCGCAAGCTTGCGGTCGTCCGGGCGCGTCGACGGCGTCCGGTCGATGAAGGGGAAAGCGAACAGAACGATGATGACAACCTGCGGGATCGTCACTCCGGCGACCTGCGGGTGGAAGTAGCGCAGGAGCTCCTGCAACCCGAGGAAGTACCAAGGCGCCTTGGACGGGTTCGGTGTCTGGTTGAAGTTCGCCAACTCGCGAAGCGGAGCGTCGACACCGATCGAGAAGATCGTGAGCAACGCCATAACGATGAGCAGCGATGTGAACTCCGCCGCCATCAGATGTGGCCACACGTTGACCCGGTCCATCGGCTGACGCTCGACCTTCTGGATCGCTTCGGGCTTGACGACGGCGAGGAGACGTTGGACACGCTCGGGGACGGCCCCCCCGTTGCCTACCGCCTTCTTCGTCGGGCCGGTAGCCGAGGCAGTGGCCGAGGCGGGACGGGCACCCGAACCAGCCGCAACCGCGGGCTTGCTGCCCGGCGCGCCGATCTTCGGGGCTTCGGCTGCAAGCTTGGCACCGGCTGGTGCGGCCGCCGGCTTCTCCGCAGGCGCTACGCGAGGGGCAGTAGCCGGGTCGGGCTTGTTCGGATCCTTGGAGCCTCGCTCGGAGCGCACACGGGCGGCCTTCGCTCGGCCCATCGCGACCGCGGGCGACGAGCCCTTAGCCGTCTCTTCGGCCAGTACCTGTTCGTATACCTCGTCGGGAGTAGGCATCTCGAGACCGTGCCCTACATGGGCCCGGATATACCTCCGTCCTTACGAACTCGCCAGAAGTGGATAGAGATGAAGATGACGATCACGAACGGCAGCAACAGCACGTGCAGCGTGTACCAGCGGAGCAAAGTCTCGGCACCGATAACAGGGCCACCAAGCAACGCGAACTGGACCTGATCCCCGATCACCGGAGTGTTCTTCATCATCTCCGTACCCACCGTGACGGCCCACACCGCAAGCTGGTCCCAAGGGAGCAGGTAGCCGGTGAAGGCGAGCAGCAAGGTCAGGAGGAAGAGGATCACTCCGACGATCCAGTTGAACTCCCGCGGCGGCTTGTACGCGCCGGTGTAGAAAACGCGGGCCATGTGGAGGAACACACTGACGACCATCAGGTGAGCCCCCCACCTATGGAGG
>JBKJYP010000159.1:0-8028 GCA_046715695.1 Actinomycetota bacterium
ATTCAACTCAGATCGAGATCGTGGTCGACATATTCGATAGCCCGGATGCGGAAGGCCGGCAGCGGTTGGACGATGCCGCCGAGTCGATCAAGGACGCTGTCTCGAGGTGGACGGGGGCTTCGACCCAGATCCTGTGCCCGCACAAGTCATTCACGCGCGTCATAGAAGCGTCGGTGCGTGACCTCAGGGCTTTGACCACGCCGGTCGATGAAGGGCAGATCCTTGCCGCCGGCATCCCCTGGTACGTCGCTCCTTTCGGGCGGGACTCGATCCTCACCTGTTACGAGATGATGATGCTCAACTCCCAACCGGCGAGAGACACTTTGCTGTTCCTGGCGCGTCATCAAGCCACCGAGGACGATCCCGCGAGGGATGCCGAGCCCGGCAAGATCCTGCACGAGCTGCGCGTTGGGGAACTGGCGAGAGCAGGCCTGATCCCGCACACCCCCTATTACGGCTCCGTCGATTCGACTCCCCTGTTCGTGATGCTGGCGGCGGCCTACTACCGCTGGACGGCCGACCTCGGAACGATGGAGGAGTTGCGGCCATCACTCGAAGCCGCTCTGCGATGGATCGACGAGTTCGGGGACCTCGACGACGACGGCTTCGTCGAATACAGCCGCAGATCTGCGGCCGGGCTAGAGAACCAGGGTTGGAAAGACTCCGAAGACCCGATCGTGCATCGCGACGGAACATTGGCAACCGGACCGATCGCGTTGGTCGAGGTACAGGGATACGTGTTCCTCGCGAAGCAGAGGATCGCCGAGGTCTTCGATGCTCTAGGCGATCCGGGAACGGCATCGGCCCTCCGCACCTCTGCCGATCAACTTCGCAAGTCCTTCAACGAGGCTTTCTGGATGCCCGACGAAGGCTGCTTCGCCCTCGCGCTCGATGGCAAGAAGGATCAGGTTGGTAGCGTGACGAGCAACCAGGCGCACGCGCTCTACTGCGACATCGCCGAGCCCGACAAGGCCGCCGGGGTCGCCGAACGGCTCATGGCCGAGGACATGTTCTCGGGCTGGGGCTTACGAACCTTGTCCGCGCGCTCCCCCGCGTACAACCCGATGAGCTATCACAACGGCTCCGTGTGGCCGCACGACAACGCGATCGCGGCGGCGGGACTCAAGCGATACGGATTCAAAGACGCGACCGAGAAGATCGCGGCCGCACTCTTCGACGCCGCAGACGTCTCGTCGGATTTCCGGTTGCCCGAGCTCTTCTGTGGGTTCCACAGGAGGGAAGGTGTCCCGTACGTGCACTATCCGGTCGCCTGCAAGCCTCAGGCCTGGGCTGCCGCCGCCCCGTTCATGATCCTGCAGTCGTTACTCGGGATATCTGCCCGGGCCCCCGACGGGATGATGACGGTCAATCAACCGGATCTGCCGGCATGGCTCGGGCGCGTCGAGCTCCACGGCATCAGGATCGGGGGGGCCGAGATCAGCCTCGCCTTCACCAGAGACGAAAAGGTCACCGCGTTCTCCCTCCTCGAACGCTCGGGAGACATCACCGTCACGATGCAGGAGTAAGAGAGCATCTAGCCGGACTCGTGGAGGAAACGCTTGCGCTCGGCCTCGGTGAGCTCGCGCGTTGCTTCGTTCTCCGCCATCTGGATCAGGTCCGGTAGCGGGAGGCAGATGTCACAGGTGAAGATCCTGACCGTCCCGTCGCTGCTTCCCATGTAGATCGTGTTGTCGGGGCCGAACTCCACATCCGAGGTGGGAAGACCGAACTGTGAGACCTCCTGACCTGTCTCGAGGTCGATCACCGTAGCGACCCCCGATCCCGCCGTCACGAGGAAGCGGCCGTCATCACTCACTGTCCCATCCAAAGTCAAGGTGTTGGTCGTGATTTCATGGATCAGCGAGCCGGTCTCGACCTCCCACGCCCTGACGAAGCCCCCCTGGTCGATCGCTACGACCCTGGATCCGTCGGCGTAGTAATCACCCCACAGAGAGGTCCCTCCCGACGCATTGAGTTCGTGGATCGTCTCTCCCGACACGGGATCGATCAATCGCACGGCCCCGTCGTTGAACCCCGCCAGCACCGTCTTGCCGTCGGGACCGAACATGACGAACGTGACCCCCTTCTCGTACGGACCGAACGTCCTCGTGATCTCCCCGCCCGCCGTGTCCCATACATAGATATAACCGCTCTCGTATGCTGTCACGGCTAGAGAACCGTCAGGAGCGAAGTCGGTGCCGAGCCCCGCGCAGGGGTAGCCGGTGAAGCAGAGATCTCCTGGATCCTTCCGGGGGAAGCGGATCGTGTAGACGCGCTCCCCCGTGTTCGTGTCCCAGACACGGGTAGGCGGCAGATCCGGGAAGAATATCTCGTCGCTCACGACGGCAAGGCTGCCGTCGGGGCTGATGTCCCCGTTGACGACGTCGTTCTCGAAACGGGTGAGCTTGCTGATCGGCTCGCCTTTCGACGTATCCCATATCCAGACCTCTCCGCCGGTGCCGCCCACGAAAAGCCGCTGCCGATCGGCACTGAAACGGAGCTCGGCTACCGCCCCCGGCAATCCGCGTAACGATCGCTCGGGCCCGGAGTCGATGCTCCACAAACGCCCGGCTTCATCGACGCTTCCTCCGGCGGACGCCACGTAGCGGCCGTCTTCCGAGAAGACAGCAGGCCAATAGGCCCCAACCATCTTCACCGTCGGCTGACCGCTCGCTGCGTCCCAGATCCATGCATTGCCATCAACTGTGGACGTGACGATCTCATCGCCACCGGGGCTGAATCTCGCCTCGATGATGTCCGACGTGTGTCCTTCGAGCGTCAGAAGCAGCTCGCCGGTAGCCACCGACCACACCTTCGCCTCCTTCTCCCCGCCGGAAGACAGGATGGTCTCTCCGTCCGGGCTAACATCGATGACCACGTCGTTGTTCGGTTCTTCGCTATGGTGCCGAACGCGCAGCGGGGTTCCATCTGTCTTCCACCATCGCAAAGTGCCGTCCCGAGATCCGGTGAAGATGAAGTCTCCATCGCGGCTCCACATCGGGGCGATGACATCGTCGGTGTGTCCTCGCAATGTTGTCAGTCTCTCCCCAGATGAGACATCCCAGACCGAGGCGGTCATGTCGGCACTCGCGACGACGAGCCGTTCACCGTCAGGGGTGAAAGAGCCCCACCACAACGGCCCACTGTGTCCGCGGAGCTCGTGGAGAAGTTTCCCCGAACGATCCCATAGGCGGCCTACTCCTGCGTTATCCGGCGTGAAGAGGGTCTCCCCGTCGGTACTCCACTCCGGCCTGTCGATCGTCGGCTCACCCTTATGCGGGAGGTCTGCGATGAGCCGTCCGTCGGCCACCGACCACAGTTTGACCACCCCCCCACCGACCGATGCAAGGAGCTCGCCATCGGGGCTGAACACCACCCAGATCGCCCTCGGATGCTCCATCGTCCTAACGACGCTACTTCTCTCGACGTCCCAGATCTGCAGGAGCCCGGTCTTGGACATGGTCACCGCCAGCTCTCCATCTGAACTGATCGCGGTCTGCATGTTCAGATCACCCTCGGCGCCGAGAGTCGCTGCAGGACGCGCCGTCAGCAGCGCTTTGCGAAGTGCTGCTGCCGCTTGGTCTGTTTCGGATCTGCGGACGGCCTCGAGCGCCAGGAGCAGGCCGAGCTCCGGGTCGGTCGACAACTGATCGATCGCGTTCGCCGCGAGCTCCCGAGAAAGGGCCGTCTGGGATTCCTGATCGGCCCGTCGCTTCTGCGATGCGGCCATGACCGCGAGCAGTCCGAACACGGCCACCGCACCCAGCAGAGCGGCCACGAAGGCTCGCAGCCGCCGGGTCCTGCGGCGAGAGGCCGCTTCCGCACGTTCCTGCGATGTTCGGAGGAACGTTGCCTCGAGATCGTTGAGGTCGTCCTCGTGGGAAGCGGCCCACTCCGACGCGTTCGCAAGACGTGTTCCGGCGTAGAGCAGCTCCGGGTCCCGTCCCGCCTTCTCCCAGTCGGCCGAGGCCTTCGTCAGATAGCGGTGGAGCTCTCGCCCACGGGAGTCCTCCTCCAGCCAGGTCCGTAACCGGGGCCACTCGGATAAGAGCGCCTCGTGTGCGACCTCGGCGACGCCTTCGCTCGTGGTCACCAGCCGGCTATCAGTCAAGACCTCGAGCACGCGCTTGGCATCGGCATTGGTGTCCAAGTCGAGCTCGGCAAGAGGGAGCCGGCGACGCACGGACGCACCCCCGACCCCCGGCGCAGCGAGCCGCAGCAGGACCCCACGAGCGCGCGCCCTCTGACGGTCGTCGAGTCGCTGATAGGCCTCCTCTGCAAGCCGCGCGACCGCGCTATGGACGCCGCCGGTCACTCGGTACTGCTCGAGGGTCAGCGAACGACCCCTCCGCCTCTGCCACAGCTCGAGCAGCGCGGTCGACAGAAGAGGTAAGCCGCCAGGCTCATCCGCGACATCCTCGAGCAGAGCTTCGACCAGCTCGGGCTCGATGATGAGGCCGGCTCTCTCACAGGGCATCTCGATCGCTCGCCGCAGCTCGTCCTTCCTCATCGCGCCGACAAGCACCTGGTTCTCGGACACGAGGTTGGCGAGCTCGGGATACTCCGCACATCTTCCGTAGAGGTCGGCCCGCATGATGATGATCTGCACCACGTCATCGGCCAGCTCGACTGCCCGCTGTGTCATCTCATGCAAGAAGGCTCGCCGTTCGTCCTCGCTCTGGCACATGGTGAAAACCTCTTCGAACTGATCGGCGATGAGGACGAGAGGTTCATCACGTCCCAGAGACTCGAGTGCAGACTCGACGCCGCCTTCATCAGAACCTCGGATCAAGCGCGCGGACCGCAGCGCTGCGTTCAGAGCACGCTCGGGGTGCTCACCGGGCCGGAAGATCACCGATCGCCAGCGATCGCTCCCGGGTATGACGCCGGCGCGGAGAGCCGGAACGATGCCGGCCCGCACGAGCGAGGACTTCCCGCTCCCCGAGGGTCCGATGACCCCGAGGAAGGGAGCACTCACGAGTCTGGCCACGAGCTCTCCGATCAATCGCTCGCGTCCGAAGTAGTACTCGGCGTCCGAGACGTCGAACGACGCCAGGCCCTTGAAAGGACAAACGACCGCCGTCGGTCTGCGTGACGTTCGCTCCTCTTCGGTCACCACGTGAAGCTGCGCTCGCTCCTGGGCGACCTGCAGGTCCATCACACTGGTAGTGAGCTCGCTCTCGATCGCGCGGAGCTCCGAGCGGCCGGTCATCGCGCGGGTCGCAGCGCTCGACATCCGCTCCGTGGCCTCTTCCTGCGCCCACTCGGCGGCAACCTCATGCACCAGTAAAGGGACACCTTGTGTAGAGCGGACCAGGTCGTCTAGCGGGAGATCCTCGGCCCACCCCGGCGCATAGAAGCCAACGAGATCCGTGATCGCCTGACGGTCGAGACCTGCGAGCGCGCGGTGAGAGTCCCCGTGGGGATCGAACTCATCGATAAAAGCCTCGAGCGCGTGCGAAGCAGAGGGGTCTCGGACGAGGACGAGGACCAGCACGGGCCTCGACGAGATGTGCTCGGCAACCTTGGCCAGCGACTTCACGAACACAGGGCCCGCGTCGTCGGCGTCGTCCATCACGACGACCGTGGGGCCGGGTGCCGTCGACGCAGCGGCAGCAACCTCTTGGTAGCGCTTGCGGATACCTCGGCCGGCGTAGGACACCACCGCTCCGTCATCGTGAGCGGACCGGGCGATCTCTCCGGCAAGCGTCGTCTTACCGATGCCGGCGGGCCCCGTCAGGAACACGATCCGGCCGCGCCCCCGCCTGGCCTGGCGCCAGGTCCCTCTCAACCAGCGAAGCTCCCCTTCGCGCCCGACGATGCGGCTCGCGCCGTCGAGCTCGGGAGGCAATGGATGGACCGCATCCGACAGCGACCCGGACGGGCCGAGGGCCGGGGGGGCGGCATCCAGCTCTACCCGCCTGATGAGCACCGGCTTATCGAAGCCCTTGACCTTCAAGCGACGACCGTCGGCTTCGTAACTCACGCCGTCGAGGACCCCGGCTACCTGCAGGATGCTGTCGCTTGCCAAGACCTCGCCCGCCACCGCCCGGGAGCAGAGACGAGCTGCGAGGTTCAGAGCGCTGCCCCGGAATCCGTCCTCGACCGGTACCGCTTCGCCGGCATTGACTCCGATCCCCACCTTCAGAGGCAGAGATGGGTTCCTGTCCATCTCTTCCGCGAAGGTCGCTTGCATCTCCACCGCAGCCCGGATGGCTTGCCGGGCAGATGTGAAGACGGCCAGAGCCTCGTCGCCGCGGAGCTCGATAACCGATCCGGAACGAGCTTCCACGGCCTCTCTCGCCAACGTCGCGAAGCGTGAGGCCAGGCGGGCAGCAGCCTCATCACCGTTCTCGCGGGTGAAGGTCGTGTAGCCGCGGATGTCCGCGATCAGGAAGCTTCGGATCTGGGCTTTACGGCGAGAGGGCTTCTTTGAGCTCTGGGGCGCGCTCGACCTACTAGTTGCCGCCGCCCGCGCCGGAACTCCCCGCATCGCAGGAGTTTATGACGTGGAACCCGCGGGATGACGTAGTTTGGCAGCTTCCAAGATTGGCGGAGGGCGTGCGATGCGAAAGCTCACGGTGGTTGTGATCCTGTCGGTCCTGTTGGGCGCGTTGCCTTCGGCGGGCGCGTCGTCGGGCGACCTCGAGGTCGGCGAGACAACGGTGTTCGCCGAGGTCCCCGAGCCCGGCTTCGGCGAAGGCATCGCCATGGTCGGGAACACGGTGTTCGTGGGCACTTTCTACGGAGTTGTACCGAACGCTGGGGGGCCACCGGCCAAAGTGTTCCTCTACGACCGTCGGACGGGGGCTCTCACCGGAGAGATCACGGTGGAGGAAGACACGTCCGTGAACCACGGCCTCATCGGCATGACCACCGACGGCTACGGACGCGTCTACGCTGGATCCGAGCAACACGGCGTGCTGCGCTTCACCCGTCGCGGATCGTCGTGGCAACAGGAGGTCTATGCGGCCCTGCCCAACCTCCCCTCCTGCTTGGCGTCCGGTCCGCCATGCTCGCCCACCCGCGACGATCGCGCTCCCCTTGCCAACGACATGGCCTTCGACCGGCGCGGGAACCTGTACGTGACGGACTCGTGGCAGGCGACCATCTGGAAGGTAGCTCCGGGGGGTGGAGAACCTGAGGTCTGGTTCCAGGACGATCGTCACGACTTTCTCTTCGGACTGAATGGGATCGCCCTCTCACCCGACGGACGATCGATCTACTTCACCACGACGGGACCGGATGCGATCCCCGTCGAGGCCACCGGGCGCTCCATCGGAATCTACAAGTTGCCGCTCGTAGACGAGCCGGCGAGCGAGGACGTAGAGACGTTCCACACATTCGGGGCCGGGGACTCGGGGGACGGGATCGCGTTCGGGCGCTCGGGGAAGCTCTACGTATCGTCGATCTCGTCGAGCACGATGATCGTGCTCGATCCCGAGGGCGAAGAAGTCATCAGGTGGCCGGACCCGGTCGAGAACCTGAACTCCGATACCCCCTACGACTTCAACTCCACATTCGTCTTCAACGATGCCAACCGCAGTCTGCTCATCGTGAACCATGTCTTCGTCACAGGGGACCTCATGGAGGACAGGAACCTCATCCTGGAAGCGTTCGTGGACGACACGGCTCTACCGGAGGCGCGCCCGCGCTTTCCATGACCGGACTGAAAGAGGGAGGTGGAGGGCGCGTGACCAGGCTCAAGGTGTTAGCGATGACTCTGATCGTCGGGATCTCCTCGTTCTCCTTGTCTCCTGAGGCGACCGGTCGAGCAGCCCAAACACCCCCCGCCTATGGGCCCATCGATCCTCTTGGGGAGGACTGCCTCGAGGCAACGCCGGAATCCGTCGGGATCTCCGGAGTTACGGACTCGGGGCAAGAGGTCTCTCTCGATGTTGCCGTCCTCTTCGACGGCATCAGCAGAAGGCGCGTGACGGAACTCATGGACAGGGTGAGACAGGCCTACGCGCCCTTGAACATAGATATCGTCGTGAGCAGCTCGAAGCGGATCCGCATCATCGGGGG
>JBKJYP010000160.1:0-5293 GCA_046715695.1 Actinomycetota bacterium
GATCAACGCCAGGGCCAGCCTGGCATCCGTGACGACGATCTCTGGGACACCCAGGCCAAGGTCACGCTCGGTTACCAGCGCGACGGCCCCCGCCAGGACGGCGTCACGGGCGAACATGTGGCCATCAGCGCGGCCACCTGGGATGCAAACGAACAGATCCCCCGGCTGAACGAGGGCGGAATCGTGGGCTATCCCTTGAACGATCGCATCCGCATCGCCGTTCAAGTTCACCACGTGCTCGGTGGCGCTATCTGCGAGTCGCTTCACGGTCTTCGGAGCCATCCGCCCGATGCTAGCCATCGTCAGTGGGAAAGATCAGTCGAGGGTCGAAGGCATCACGGCTTGCTCCGCCTCGATCTCCTGAGCCGCCTTGACCGCGTCGCCTGTTGGGGCGACACCCAGGTGGCGCAGGGCGAACTCAACGATCCGGCGGAACGTCGGGGCCGCGGTCGAGCCTCCCCAGATGGGATCTGGATCGTCGAGGACGACGATGGCCACGATCTGCGGATCTTGGGCCGGAGCGAACCCGGCGAACGATGCGACATAGTCGTTGCCGTAACCGCCGGTGTCCGCAGGCTTCTGAGCGGTTCCGGTCTTACCCGCAACGCGGTACCCAGGGATCTGGGCCTCGATGCCGGTCCCCTTCTCGACGACCCCGGTAAGGATCGAAACAACGTTCGCCGCCGTCGTCTCTGCCATGAGGCGTCTCGCGGCCGGCTCGGGCGACATCTGCATCGTCCCCGCGCCCGTGAGGGAAGCGGCGAGAAGCTTGGGCTCGACCCACACTCCGTTGTTGGCGAGGGCACCATAGAAAGAGATCAGCTGCAGCGGGGTGACCGCCACTCCTTGTCCCATAGGGACGGTGGCAAGCGTGGTACCGGACCACATGTCCAGCGGGAGGACTATCCCTGAGGATTCGCCTGGGAAATCCAACCCCGTTCGAGATCCGAATCCGAACCGGTCCACATAATCACTGAGTCTGGTCGCCCCTAGATCCAGAGCGATCTTTATCGTGCCCACGTTGGACGACTGCTCCATGATCTCCCTGACCGTCATCGCCAGGGTCTCATGAGGGTGGGAATCGTTGAAGACGCGGTCGTAATACGGGAACGAGTCGGGCACCGTGTAGGTAGTCTCCGGAGTCACGACACCCTCTTCGATCGCCGCAGACAACGCGACGACCTTGAAAGCCGAGCCGGGCTCGTAGACGTCGGTTATCGCGCGGTTACGCAGCTGCTCGGCTGTTGCGTCGCCCCCCTTGTTGGGATCGAAGTCCGGGACATTGGCGAGGGCCAGGATCTCTCCCGTGGCCGGCCGCATGACGATCGCGCTGGCGCCGGCAGCGTTGTACTCCTTGGCCGCCTGAGCGAGGGCGAGCTCCGTGAAGTACTGGATCTCCTTGTCGATCGTGAGGAAGAGGGATCGCCCCGGAACCGGCTCGACATACGACGACGCGGCTTGAGGCAGCACCCGGCCGGATGGATCCTGTTCGAGCGTCTGATGTCCGGGACGCCCCTCGAGGATGCTGTCGTACTCCGACTCGATCCCGGCGATCCCGTTCCCGTCCGTGTCGGTCAGTCCGAGGACATGGGCGGCCAGCGAACCGCCCGGGTAGTAGCGCTTGGCTTCCGACAACATGTAGATCCCCGGAAGATCGAGGGCCCGGACCTTGGCGGCGACCTTCGGTTTCACCTGACGTGCTAGGTACTCGAACCTGCTGCCCTCGGCACGTCCACGCAGCTTCTCTTCGAGCTCTGCAACGTCGAGGTGGAGCAAAGGCGCGAGCTGCTCTGCCTCGGGCCGGGGGTCCTCCACGAGGGCGGGATCGGCGTAGATCGTTTTCAGATCGACCGAGATGGCGAGAGGCTCACCGCTACGGTCGAAGATCGCTCCTCGGCGCGCCGGGAACTCGATCGTGCGAACACGCTGGTCTTCGGCGAGCTTGGCGTAGGCAGACGCGTTCATGATCTGGACCACGAACAAACGAGAACCCATCGCGGCGAAGGCGAGGGTCAGGATCACCGAAAGCCATGCAAGGCGGAAACGAGAACGAGAGTTGGAACGGCGGCGCGGGGGTGGGCGAGAGCCAAACGGCATCAGGGCCCGTCCTCCAGCGCCACGGTTTCTCCTTCGACCACGATCGCGGGCCCCGCGGCCACGCCTCCCTGAGCGCCCTTGCCGGTCTTGATGTCCGCAACCACGTACTGGGTGGTCAGGGGGTCGGGATCGACCATGCCGATCTTGTGCCGGGCATAAGTCTCGATGCGTCCGGGACTCTCCAGCGTCGCCGCATCGAGCAGCAACTCCTCATGGAGCGACTGGGCCTCGGTCAGATCCTTGCGAACCTGCGCAAGCTCGAAGGCGGACTGAGCCAGGATCACCTGTTCCAGCAGCACTCCGAAGATCAAGGCGACGGCGAAGAGCACCGTGGCAACGAGCGGCCACGTCTTCCGGGCCGGTGCCGCCTTCGGCGAGGCCTGAGGCGCAGCCTGCGAGGAGGCAACCCGGAGGCTTGGGCGAGGTTTGGCCTTCGGGGGAACCGGAGCGCGCAGAAGTCTCGCGGGGACGGCCATCACGCCACCTCCGACTCTGGCCGGTCGTCGAGACGACCGACTTGTAGCTTCTCTGCTGCGCGCAGTCTGGCTGAGGCCGCTCGCGGGTTCACGGCCACTTCTGTCTCGGTGGACTTGACGGCGCCGCGCGTCAGGACGCGCAGTGAGGCGCGGGCGCCACACGAGCACACCGGTAGTTTGGGAGGGCAGACACAGCGACCCACCTGCTCCGCCAAGTAGCGCTTGACGATGCGGTCCTCCAGCGAGTGGTACGAGATCGCGACCATCCGTCCTCCAACGGAGAGGGCTTCGGTCGCGGCCGGTAGCACTTGCTCGATGGCCGTCATCTCATCGTTCACTTCGATCCGTATCGCCTGGAAGGTCCGGCGTGCGGGGTGGCCCTTGCTGCGACGCGAAGCACCCGGCATCGCGGTCGAAACGACCTCTGCGAGTTGCGTGGTCGTGTCGATGGGGCGGTTGCGAACGATCGCCCGGGCGATCCGGCGTCCGTGTCGTTCCTCGCCGTACGTGAACAAGACGCGCGCAAGGTCGGCTTCGGCATAGCCGTTGACGACATCGTGTGCGCTGCGAGGCTGGCTCGTGTCCATGCGCATATCTAGGGGGCCGTCGGCGCGGAACGAGAACCCTCGATCCGCTTCATCCAGTTGGGGTGAGGAAACGCCAAAGTCGAGTAGGACTCCGCGAACCGACGTAATCCCGAGTCGTTCCAGTATGGACGCGAGGTCTTTGAAGTTGCCACGAACGAGCTCGACCCGCGACCCGAAGCGGGCGAGGTCGGCGCGACACGCCTCCAACGCGTCGGGGTCCCTATCGACCCCGACGAGCTTCGACGCGGGCGCGGCGTCGAGGAGGCGGCTGGCGTGTCCACCGCGCCCGATCGTTGAGTCGACGAAGATGCCTCCGTCTCCCAGTACTGGGACGAGAAGATCGCCGACTGTCTGTGCGAGGACGGGGACATGCGCCACAGATCCACCTCTCCAGAATCAGCAAGCGCCTCGGCGGGCTTGCCTCTATCGTCCTCTTCATCAAGCGCGAGAGCCTTGAGGATCAGGTCTGCCACGCCGGTCAGCTCCAGTGTGCCCCTGCGGAAGCTGCTGGCAGGATCTGCGGGCACATCAGCCATCTCCCACAGGTCCATCGACTCCACAACACGGATCTCGTCGACCTCTTGTTGTCCGGCCGAGCCCCTCCAATCTAGATCCGGCACGACCGTCAGAGCGTGCAGCCGGGCCGAGATCTCCTCGACATCGGTCCGGTACAACTCTTCTTCCCTTATAGCCATGCTTCTTTCACCTCCCTAACATCCGGGTGGCTAATGCCACCATTCCTAAGAAACCTCCGACCGAAGAGCCCGTGAGTGCGAGGAGGACGAGGCCTTGGCCCACCTCCCGCGCCATGCCACGCTTCTGGATCGCGTATCCCCGTGAAGCCATGTCCCCTCCTCTCTTGTTCTCTTGTTGTTGCTAGAAGCTCAGGTTGCGAAGTAGCTCGTCGAAGTTGCTTTCGGACTTCGTCTGCTCGGCGTCCCAGCCCTCGGGGCTCCAGATCTCGGCGTGGTCGATCGCGCCGGTCACCACGCACTCCCGCTCGATGCCGGCGTGGGTCCGAAGGGCGTCGGGAACGGTGACCCGGCCCTGGGAGTCGACGGAGTCCGTGTGCGCCGTAGCGGCCAGGGCACGAAGGAACGTCTGTGCGGTGTCGTCGGCCTTCCTCTGCTCGAGCAGGCTCTGCTCCAAGCGCCTCCACCCCTCGCCGGACCACATGGCGATGGAGCCGTTGGTCCACCGGGTCAGCACGACCTTGTCCTCCTCGAGCTCGTACCGGATCCGCGACGGCACGATGAGCCGACCCTTAGGGTCGATCGTGTGGCGGAACTCCCCGGTGAAAGACACTGCTTTGACCCCTCTGTCCCGGGCGATCGTCGAGACGATCACCTCTTCTCTGGCGCTAAGAGGAAGTAGTAAGGTCATCCCCGACCCACCATTTCCCTCCACAACGCTCCACTTCGTGGTCAAAGTAGGCCCCCACGCACCCCTAAGTCAATGTTTCAGCCCTAATTACGTTCTTGTAATTCTGTTGACGTTGAGGGTTTTGTTAACGCTTGAGGTTATTTGAGTTCACTCCTCCCCCAGGAGCCACAGGGCCGCCCCTGAAAAGGAGCAAAGAAAAAGGCCCCCGGGCTAACCCCGAGGGCCTGAAGAGGTTGCAGGAGGCGCCTCTAGCCCGCTCCCGAGAAGAAGCGGTTGCAGCGGGAGGTGACCCGGCTGGACGAGGTCAGATGGTCAGCGTCGCCGGCGAAGCTCGCCTGGATGCGACAGCGGCCCGACTCGAAGAGCCGGAGCCTGACGTTGCCGGATCCGTTGTTCCCCAACTCCACCTGTTCGGTTGCGACCTTTCTGAAGGGTCCATCTGTACGGCGGAAATAGGTGACTTTCACCGTCCCGCCCGGATGCAACGGGATCACCCTGATGCTTGCCTTGGTGGCTCGGCGGGTGTTGTAGGCGCTTATCTCCACCTCAGTGCTGGCCGGAGTGCTCAGGGTGGTGCACGACGAGGAGCAGGGCTGCCACGAGATCGTAAATCCATCCGTCACGAACATCTCCGTGAAGGCATGCGTCTGGAGATCGATGAGACCGAGCGCGGGGCGTCGCTCTTCTGAGCCCGAGACAAGGATCCCCGAACCATCCGGGGCCCATACCCCCATGTATGTGTAGGTGTTC
>JBKJYP010000161.1:0-3314 GCA_046715695.1 Actinomycetota bacterium
TACCCGGAGGGTGCAGGCACCACTGCCTGTACGCTGTAGCAGCCTCAAGCGTCAAGTAGCAACGGTTTAAGAAGAGGCGGGGGGCTTTCCCCCGCCTCTTCTGTTTCCCCATCGTCGCAGGGACTCAAGCCCTGCGCCTGCGATGCCGTAGCAGATACCTAGGATGTTCGGCGTGAACCTAGGATGTTCGGCGTGATAGGGGATGAACGGATGCGGTCTGAGAGGGGCTTCACCCTCACGGAGGTCATGGTTGTCGTGCTGATAACCACGGTCTTGATGACCATCTCGACGATGGCCATCCGTACCTACTCCCAGCACCAGCAGATCGAAGGGACCCAGAGGTCGATGGTCTCGCAACTACGCCAGATCCAGGAGCGCGCCCTGGCCGTCAGCAACCCCAGCATCTTCGGTGCCTACTTCACGGTGGGAGAGACCTCGGACTGGGGGCCCGTCGAGTACATCCCCGACGACCCGACCACGGGCGCCAACGAGCGGAATTGCTTGCCTCGAGGTGAGCGCGGTTTCGACACCGGACCGTTCGATTCCGGTGACATCGAGGTCCTCGAAGCCGAATTCACGGACGGCCCGCTCGTTACCGGCACAACTACCCTCTACGCATACTGCCAAGGGAGGCTTTCCGCCCGGGGGGTGATCGCGGACGAGATGGTCTTCTTCTTCCCCAAGGGCGATGCCACCGGAGGATCCTTCACGATCGCGCACAGGAGGGTTAACGACCCTCGCACGATCACGGTGCTCCCGATAACGGGGCGCGTCGTAGAGCCAGAGGACACATGATGCTGCTCAAGATGAGGACGCGGACGGAGAAAGCTTTCACGCTGGTAGAGGTGATGGCGGCCCTCGCCATCTTCACCGCCATCACCATTGGGATCTTCCCGCTGCTGGCGGGGTCGATGCGGGCGTCGGTCCGCTCCCGGCAGGCTACGGTCGCCAAGAACGTCGCGGTCGAGACGATGGAGCGGATCCGGGGTCTTCCGTACTACATCTCGATCCGCAATCAGAGGGTCGATATCTTGGACTTCTACTACCCAGAGTATGAAGCGGATGGGATCTACGAGACCAACTGCGCGTTCAACACGATCAGCCCGGCCTGCAACGCGCTCCGGATCCCCGAGGGATACGACGTGAACATCACGGCTCGCTTCGTGGACCCTGCTACGAACGACACCTACACCACAGTCCTGGCCGAGCCCGACTACATCTGGGATTACGACCCCACCAACAGCGACCGGCTGGACCTCCCACCCCGGCAATTGATGGAATTCACGGTCACCGTGGCATGGGATTCGCTTCCCCGGGACCGGACCTACACCCTCAGAACATTGATCGTCTCGCGGGAGAACTCGAGGCCGAAGGTCAGCGGCCAGGCCCGTGTCGACTACGGGCTGCAGGCGTCAACGGTCTTCGATACCAGCCCTGTTCAGACACAGCTGATCGGCACCTTGGGGAACTCCATCTCGGAGATTGGCGAAAGGCTCACCAGTACGTCCACCCACGATGTGACCTCGGCCCGCCTCCACCTGATCGAAGAGGCGGTAGCCGATGCAGAAGAGGTCCTCGTCGTGCCCGATGTGGTGGGGGCGTCGGGGAACTACGAGGCTCCCCCCGAGGTGGCCGGAGTGGACACAGGCCCAGTCACCGCCACGATGTCCCATCCGCAAGTCTTCCAACCTGCGCTGGTCGGAGGTTTCGACCGAACGAGGACAACCGATTCGGCCGTGAGCACCACCCTCGATCTTCCGAGGGCCGAGGGCGCCATGGGATCGGATGCGAACGGCTTGGCGACCGATTTCTTCATGAACTCGGAGACCCCATCGGGCGTGGACAAGATGCGGCTCGGCTCCTCCTTCCCCGTCCTGTGGCTGCGCGAGGTGGGGGGCGGCGGGGGCACATCCTGGGACGGCTACACCAGGGCGGTAACGAAGGCGCTCACCGACCCTGATCGTCATGTGAGGACCGAAGCCACCGTGACGATCCCGGAGATACGTCTCTTCCCGACGACCTTCGCACCTGAGGGCGTCATCAAGATCACCAACTTCAGGGCCTCGGTCGTCTGAGAAGCCACGAGCGACATCGCCGGGGCCAACCCGTCGATCGCCACCATCGACTCGGGCGCCACCTTGCAGTACGCACAGGCGACGAACACGAGTGGAGGCTGGGCCTACCAATCCGTCGCGCTCAGCGATAGCCTGGGTAGCGAGCCGCTGCCGGCCTTCTCGACGTCGATCAAGGTCCAGGACATCGGTGCCGGGAACAACACGACGGACGACATATGGCTCTTCGACCAGACGAGCACTTCAAGCGTCGTGGACGGCTACATCACCAATTGGTCGAGCCTCTTCAGGGTTGCGAACGACCCCTCGTTCAGGTCGGTTGCGAATGGGGGCCGCGTGGCGTTCGCCAACCTGGACGGCGCGATCACGATCACAGGCGCCCCCAGATCGTTCGGTCTCCCGGAGTCCGGGCTCGACATCTCGATAGGCAAGCTCGGGTGCCGGTCGGAGGACTTCCGATGAGATCCGACGAGAAGGGTTTCACCCTCGTAGAGACGATGGTGTCGATGCTGATCTTCTCGATCATCAGCACCACCTTCTACATGATCATGTTCTCGGGGAACCGCGCGTCGAATACGGTGAGAGACGTGGTGAGGGTGTCGGAGGAGGCCCGCCTCGGGCTGAATCGCATGATCAGGGACACGCGCGAAGCCGACGAGATCGCGGAGGCGAGCGAGTTCATGTTCCGTGTTCTCATCAACTTCGACAACGACTTTGACCCCATCACGAATGAGCCCATCTACACCAACGACCCCGTCGCCGGGATCTACGAAGACCTGACCTACATCTACGATGCAGAGTTCAGCACGATCTTCCTCAACGGCGAGACGCTGGTCACCGGTGTCACACCGATCAACGACACCACTCCCGTGTTCAGCTATACCAGCAACATCCTGGAGTTCGACTGGGATGATGACGGTGTAACGACGTGGCAGGAGCTGGACGTGGCCGAGTTTGATCATGGGGTCGAGAATGTCGGCGACAACAGCGGCGGATTCGAGCCAACGGTGGGTGAGTGGCCTTACCTCAGCACGGTTAACTTCTCGTTCTTCGTAACCGTCGGAGACACGTCGACCGAGTTCCACTCTCGGGCGGATCTCCGTAACTTCCTGTACGCCCCATCTTCGTGAAGATCCAAGGAGGGACTATGTCGCGGGTCTCGCAAAGGTTCAAGTCAGAGGTCGGGGTGGCGATGATTACCGTTCTCTTCGTGGGTGCCGCCCTCACCGCGGTGGCGTCGAC
>JBKJYP010000162.1:0-2733 GCA_046715695.1 Actinomycetota bacterium
CAACGATCGCGAACGCGCTGAGAAGGGCAACGAGGAACATCCACTTCGACTTCCCCATGCATTCCCCCTTACAGGTACTCATGAACCGTCTCGCGGCCAAGGGTTCGCCCATCTATAGAGCCAGCCCGTGCC
Organism: Actinomycetota bacterium; assembly: GCA_046715695.1. GTDB lineage: Bacteria > Actinomycetota > CADDZG01 > CADDZG01 > WHSQ01 > DATLNM01. The sequence goes on from JBKJYP010000162.1 coordinate 133, forward strand.
CAGGAGAAGGCCGTACGAACTTAGGCACCTCGCGGTGCCTCTCCGCCGGGAGATCCCCGGGCGAAGCGGCGTCATCTTACCGACCAGCCCCCCGAAATCCAACTCTCTTGGGACATTTCGGGTTCGTGGCCTAGATAAAAGCTCCCGATCCCCCCTTTCGACCCAGGCTTTTTCCTGGGCAGCTCCGGCCGTCAATCGCTCTGTGGGAATCATAGGGGATTTCCTACGACATGTGTAGTAGGACTTCCTGACAAGATCTAGGAGCCCCGAGCCTTGTGGAACTAGGCGGTTGTGCCGAGCACCTCGGACGCGATCTCTCGCATCGGCCGGCGCTCGTCCATGGCCCGTTTCTGCAGGTAGCGGAAGGCCTCTGCCTCGGGCATGCCCTTGGTGTCCATCAGGTGGCCCTTGGCGCGATCGACGACCTTGCGGGTCTCGAGCTGCTCGGCCAGGTTCGCCGACTCCTTCTTGACCGCCTTCAGCTCGGCGTGGCGAGCGAGGGCGATCTCGATGGCGGGAAGGAGATCCGTCTTCTGGAAGGGCTTGACCAGGTAGCCGAGAGCCCCTGCCTCGGCGGCTCGCTGGACGAGGTCACGCTGGGAGAAGGCGGTGAGGATCAGAACCGCGCCCAGTTCCTCGTGGGCGATCCGCTCGGCCGCGCTGAGCCCGTCGGTTCCGGGCATCTTGACGTCCATGATGATCAGGTCGGGGTTCTTCTCCCGGGCGAGACGGACGGCGGCCTCGCCGTCGGAGGCCTCCGCTACGACCTCGAAGCCCTCTTCCTCGAGCATCTCCTTGAGATCGAGCCTGATGATCGCCTCGTCCTCGGCGATGAGGATCCTAGGTCCCCCACCCGCCTCGTTGTCGCTCATGACTGTTCCGACCGCTCGCCCATGAATGGCCCGTGCCAGTCGCCGAAGGCGACTCGCCTACGCCTCCCGGCGGAGCCGTGCCGACCGGTCATGCCTTGCTCGCCAGCATCTTGTCGAGGAGGCGGTCCTGCTCGGATTGGAGCTCGGCTATCGCGGCCGTTGCATCCTCCCGGCCTTTGACCATCCGCTCGTAGTCCTCACGGGCGATCCGGAAATCCTGGTCGGCGACCGGCGTCTCTGACACGAGCATCCGGGTCTTGGCCTCTTCGAGCACGTCCATCTGGAACAGCAGCTGCTCCTCGGCGATCCGCAACTCTTCGCGGGCCTTGTTCAAGCGGTCGCCGATCTGGTGGAGGCTCTTCTCGATATCCATGAGGTCTCGTTCCTTGAGTGTGCGGTCGGGCCGGCCCCGCAAGCCGGGCAGAAAAGTATAGGTGCGGGGCCGAGCAAACGGTTTTCGTGCCGGGAGCGGGATTTGAACCCGCACGTCCTTTCGGACAGCGCCTTTTGAGAGCGCCGAGTCTGCCGTTCCTCCATCCCGGCGTTCGAGAGATTGTATGTGTCTTGTTCTTCGGAGGATGAATGCCGCGTGACGGCACTCTCGCTCCGAAGAAGGCGGATCAGGCTCAAAAAACGGATCAGGCTCCGGCTAGGGCGGTGATCGCTTTCTCTATGCCCTCGCGGCCCCGGTCAACGACAGGGGCAGGATTATCGGAGTCGATAGGCCGGCATCGCGGAAGGACTGGATCCGCTCGCGGCACTCCCCCGCCGGGCCCATGACCACGATGGCCTCGACGAGACGATCGGAGACCGCTGCGACCGCGGCCTCGCGGTCGCCGTCGGCCCACAACATCGCAACACGCTCGGTCTCGTCTTCGAAACCCTGCGCCGCGACGAAACGGCGGTAGCCCTCAGCCGTTAGATACGGCACCAGCATCCGACGCACGAAGTCGCGCACGATGGTGACGTCTTCGTCGGGGACGCAGATGATGCGCGCCACTAACTCGAGATCCGGCACCGCCTTCGCTGCGATGCGCACACCTTCTTCCGAAGCGAAGAACAACGCGACGCCATCGGCTACATCGGCCGCGAGCTTCAGCATCTGCGGGCCCAGCGCGGCGATGAATACGGGGACGGAAGGAACCGCCGCTTGATCGAGGCGGAAGCCTCCGACCGACAACGTCGTGCCCTCCATCTTGACCTTGTCCCCCGACAACGCAGCCTTCACCGCCTGCACGGTCTCGCGCATCCTTGCGACGGGCTTGTCGTACTCGAGGCCCATCCAGCCAGAGACGATCGTCGGAGTGGACGCTCCGAGGCCGAGTGCGAAGCGACCGCCACTTGACTCTTGCCCGGCGAGCGCTCCCATCGCGATGAGTGCCGGGGGCCGGGTATAGATGGGGACGATCGCGCAGCCCGTGCGGGCGGTCGAGGTCACGGCTCCCACGGCGGTAGCAGCAGCTAGTCCATCCACACCGGAGACCTCTGCGGTCCACAGATCCGTGTACCCGAGGTCCTCTGCCCTGCGCGCCAGGTCACACGCATCGCGCAACGAGTAGCCGGGCGGCGGGATCGTGAGGCCCAGTCGCGTCATGTCTACTTAGGGCGTCTCTTGAACTCGAGGACCTGTTGGAAGGTCGGCCGGTTCTGCCACTGCATCGAGTCCTGACGCTGCACCCCGACGGCCGCGAACTGGATCCGATCCCCGGCCTCGTTCGCTTCCCACATC
>JBKJYP010000163.1:0-5878 GCA_046715695.1 Actinomycetota bacterium
GTCCTCAATTACGTCGAGGAAACCAAGTCGACAGCCAGCCGACGAACGCTCCAGCTCCCCAACTTCCTGATCGAGATACTGGCGCGACATCTGGAACACGCTCCTGCGAGCGAGTTCGTGTTCTCCTCGCCCGAAGGCGGGATGCTCAACGCAGATACGTGGAGGCGACGATTCTGGAATCCGGCCGTCCAAAGAGCGGGCCTCCAGCCGTTGACTTTCCACGAGCTACGGCACACATCCTCTGCGATCCTCATCGCGCAAGGAGCTAACCCGCTCGACATCCAGAAGAGGCTCGGCCATCGAGACATCAGCACGACGCTGGGCATTTATGGGCACCTCTTCCCGAATCGCGAAGGGGACTTGAATGCCTCGCTCGAGTGCGTGTTCCAAAATGCCCGGGCGACTCACCAACCACCTGCGGCGAGGTCAGACTTTTCGCATTCCTAGGGAGTTGAATCCCAAGAAGCGGGTTCATAGAGACTCGTTTCCATGAGTCCCATCACTAACCGTTCTGAGACAAGAAGGCTCTATGACTAGCCAATCCTTGCAATAGGGTTAGGTCCCCGGGTCGACGATATCTCTCTGCAATTTCACTGAGGACCGACACGATTCCCATAATCAGGTTCCCTTGATCTTCCTCCCCCGGGTAGCGAGTCAGGATGGCGTTCGCCTGGGCAAGTTGATTCTGTAGAAGAGCACTACACAAATCGATCGCATCCAGAGCAATTCTCGATAGCGGTTCGTTACCCACGGGCACTCCTTTGCGTCACGGTGTTAGCAATCAACAAGTATCTCAGCCCTGTTTTCCATCACAGATTGTCTGGCCTCAGCTGAGCGAGTCTGGGCCTTGTCAATCAAGGTCTAAGAAATCGGATCTAGAGTCCAAACGGCGGATATCCCCCTATGCTCGAGCGATTTCATAAGTCCAGTACAGCCACGATTGGGCAATGGTCGCTGATGGCCCACGTTCCAGCGCTTTCCTCGTTCAATGCGTAGCAGTCGACCAACCTTCTGACGAGTTTGTCGCTGATGAACAGATAGTCGTTGTGCCATTTGCGATCATTCTGAGGATCCTTGTTCGAAACGTGTCTGTGGGTTTGCACGTGATAACAGTGCGGGGCTTCTTCGCAGGGGCAATCCACCCAAGACTTTCTGGATTCTCTAGTCTCAAAAAAGCAATTCCTTAGGCCGAGGGACTCCATGTAAGCAAATATCGCTTGGTGCCGTTGACGATCCGGTTTCTTTAGCTGAGTGCTTAAGTTCAAGTCCCCACCGAGGACTACACGATCCTTGAGTGGGGAATCGAAAAGGGGTAACAGATCTGCCAGAAGCCGGAGAACCGAGGACTGAGCATAGTTTCCAGCCAGCAGCCCGTAGAGGCTCACTGCAACTAGGGGTTCAGACTCTGGAAGCGAGACACGAGCCACGGCCATTGCACCCGGATGGTGCTGGTAGAGCTCGAATGGGTCGGATGAATGCCGATTCTTAATCGTTGGCAAATCCTCGATGTCTCGATCGAACGAGACAACAGCGGACCCCCACTGTCGCGTCGTGCCTATTGGGCCCTTGTAGATATTCAGGAGTTCTTGAGGGGGAGTGGGCGCTTCTTGCAGCAAGGCAACGTCAGGTTGGAGAGTCTCAGCTAGGAACGCCCAGCCGCCCGAATTGCGCCTCATATTCCAGGCCGCGATCTTGAATATCATCTCCCGAACCCGAAGCTTCTTACTCCTAGTTTCTCGTCGAGGGTCCTCCGTTGCGTTCTGACCGCGTAATCAAGCGCCTTGAAAACAAGGAGTCGAAGTACTAGCCGGTCGGCAGCGGGCGGCCCCGACTGCCTAACGTGAAGTCACCAAGAATCTCAGTCAACACTCCCTGTCTCATGGCGAGCTGGGCGTCACAGCCGACTCCCCGCACATGGTCAGCCACCAGACGACCCCCACGACCAGGAGGAACCACCAACTCCCGAGCACCGACTTGAGGAACTGTCCTGTCGGCATCTCCTTGGGGGGGTCGCTCTCCGACTCCTCGGGTATGTGGGGGCTTCCCCTCCCTGGCCTCCACGGCACATGCTCCTCCCTCTCCTAGACGGCACCCGCTGCCTCACCTACTTCTATCCTCCCAGGGGAACCTGAGCAAGACGTAAGGAGCAATAACAAACGGCATGACCATTAGCTGGCGCCGAAGGGTAATGGAAATGACCCCAGTTTCTTTGCTTCCTTTCCGAGACCTGGCAGCGCGGCTCTGAACCTTAAGGAGCTGAAAGGTGCAATCACCACTTGGGCGTCGCCACCAGGAGAGAACCAAGTCGCCCGCGGAACGGACGCGGAACGCGGCGACTTCTTCACTACTCTCGAACATCTGTGCGAGGGCCCTAAAGGTGCCTTGACCTGCTCGTTTTTCTTGGTGGGCGGTACTGGGATCGAACCAGTGACCTCTTCGGTGTGAACGAAGCGCTCTCCCGCTGAGCTAACCGCCCGCAGTGCTTCTGACCTGGGAGTTTAGCGGGTGAACATCCATCCCAAAGGCCCCGGAAGAGCTCCCCGGAATAGTAGTGTCGTCAGACTCAGGCCACCGGTAAGCGGCCGGTACCGAGTAGGGGAGCCGGCCCGCGGCGTGACGGTCCCCTCTATCGAAAGGGGACCAGATGCGAACTACTTGGCTCAGAAGTGCGCGCTCTCCGATAGTGAGCGCTTGTCTGGCTAGCTTCCTGACCGCAGCTCTTGTCGGAGGAATCGCCGCGGCCTCGGTCGTGGACGGATCCGGGATGATCAACGCGTGCTACAACCAGGACACCGGCGCCCTGCGGGTCATCGACCCGGACTCGCCACACGATTCGTGTCTCGACACAGACAAACAGCTGAGTTGGTCTCAACAGAGCTTCCGGTGGCTGGGCCCCTGGCATCCTTCCAATAGCTATGTGGTTGGCGATGCAGTTGCTTTCGAAGGCTCGTCATATCTCGCGATCGCGGACAACCCATCGGTCCCCGACCCGGAAGGGGGCGCCTGCGGGTACGAAGGCGACCCCAACCACTACCTAACGTGCGGTGTGCAGCCTGGAGTTGGGGGGGAGGACTACTGGAACGTTCTGGCAATCGCTGGAAGCCCCGGGGAGCAGGGAGTGGAGGGCCCTCGAGGGCTGAGGGGAGCCGAAGGACCTCGCGGACCTGCCGGCTCGGGCGGTGGCTCGAGCACGCCGACCGGGATCGCCGGGTACCAGATCGTCAGTAAGCGATCGTCCACCAACGACGACACGAGACACGCCGTCGGGGTCGACTGCCCCAACGGGAAACAGGCGCTCGGAGGCGGAGCCCACATTTCGATCGGCGCCGACGCATACGTGGTGGAGAGCTTTCCCCAGGCCGCGCTGTTCAACCAGAAGGGTTGGTTCGCAGCCGCGGAGAGCCAGGACACGTTTCCGGACGACTGGTTCCTCGAGGTTTACGCGATCTGCGCCAAGGTCTGATCGGTTAGTGAGCTTGCGAACACACGCCATGGCCCCTAGAACAGGGCAGGTTATCCACAAGTAGGGGGCACGACAACCGATATCTGCGCTATAGGCTCCTTGGAAGTGGGAACCGTCATCCATCTCTCGCGGGGTAGAGGCCGGCGATCGTCCGACCTTCCTTCTCCCGTCCACGACTCGGGGCGCGTCGCGCTCGTGCTCGGTGGTGGCGGGATCACGGGAGCCGCGTACCACCTCGGCGTGCTCAACGCGATGAACGCTATGAGCGACAAGGCGACGGTCAACGACTTCGACATCTATGTCGGGACGTCCGCCGGAGCTGTGATCGCATCGTGTCTCGCCAACGGCATCTCGCCCGAGGAACTGATCCTGGCGAACCTCGATCACGAGCTCGCTACGTTCCCCGGCATCGGCGCCGACGAGATCATGACCCCCGACCGGCGCGGCTTGGTTCGCTCCATGGTGCGCTGGCCGTTCGGTGTCATGGGCGCCCTGCGTCGCTACATCGGTCACCCCTTCACGACCAGCGTGATCGACGGTCTTGGAGCGATCGCAGAGGGGTTGCCACCCGGCATGTACACGACCGACGGGACCGAGCGCTACCTCCGTGACCTCTTCGAGTCAGGCGACCGCACGAACACGTTCGGGGAAACGAAGCGCAAGCTCCTCATCACCGCCACGGATCTTGATTCCGCACGCCGCGTGGTGTTCGGGGAGCCCAGCGCACCCACGACGACCATCTCCCAGGCCGCGGCCGCCTCGACCGCTATCCCGCTTCTATATGCACCGAGAGAGATCGGGGGCCGGGACTACCTCGACGGTGGTCTGCGCTCGACGACGAACATCGAAGTCGCGATCGCTCACGGCGCCAAGATGATCGTCTGCATCAATCCCCTCGTGCCTTACGTTCACGACGTGAATCAGCTGCTCCCCACCGCAACCGGGCTCCCGGCCCACCACATCGCAACGAAGGGCTTCCCGCACATCGCGGCCCAGACGTTCCGGATCATGGCTGAGGCCCAGCAGGAGAAAGAGCTCGAGCTCATCTCCTATGCACACCCCGACGTGGACATCATCCTCATCGAGCCCCGGCGGGACGACGAGCACCTCTTCGTCTTCAACCTGATGGACTACGCATCCCGGGAGCGCATCGCCCGGCACGCGTTCGAGAGCGTGGCGATCGACCTCGTCACCCGCTTCCCCGAGTACAAGAAAGTGCTTGGGCGCCACGGCATCGGTATCAACAAGAAGCTGCTCGTCGATCAGCTCCAATCGATCGTCGACGGAGCCGAGCCGCGTTTCCTTGAGGGGGAAGCGACGGGCAAACCCGTCAAGTCGGCCCTCGAGCAGGCCGCGACGGAGAGGGCCGTGCGCCGGTCCAACTAGTTGGTGCTCGAAGAGCTCCTCCCCGACCCCCTCGCCTCGGAGCATCACGAGACGTTCGTCGCGGCCCCTCCCGCTGTCGTCTACGAGCAGCTCATGAAGGCGAACCTCGCCGCCTCCCCCATCGTCTCTCTTCTCTTCATGGCCCGGGGAACGCTGTGGCCGCTGGCCGCTCGCCTGAAGGTCGGGCCTCCCATAACGATCCATGGGCTCGAAGGGATGGGTTTCCGGGTGATCGCAGAAGATCCCGGGCGGGAGATCGTCCTGGGGCTGATCGGGAAGTTCTGGACGCCGAGGGGGTCGATCAGGCGTTTCGTTCCAGACGAGTTCGAAGCGTTCGACGAGCCGGGCTATGCGGTGACCGCGTGGAACTTCCTCGTCGAGCCGGAGGGCGATGGAACGCGCTTCACGACCGAAACGCGCATCCGCTGCACCGATGAGGTTGCCCGGCGCCGGTTCCGGACCTATTGGAGTCTCGTAGGTCCGTTCAGCGGCTGGATCCGAAGCGAGATGCTCCGGACCGTCAAGAAAGCGGCCGAGGGCTGAGCCCCCGGCCGCGATCCGAACTTCCTTACTTCTTGACTTCGAGCGGCGAGTTCATGCCTAGCTTGAAGTGCGGCTTGCCGGTCTTGGGATCACCGAAGTAGCACATCATGTCCCACTTCCCCGCCGTCTCGACGCTGAGCGTCGTCCAGACCTTCCCTCCCGGCGCCGGAGCGAGCAGGAACGCTCCTTCGGTACGACCTTGGGTCAGGGCGACCATGTGCGACTGCACTCCGGTGTTCGTGACCGCAACGCTCGTCTCGCCGACGGTGAATTCCCCATCGGTCTTGAAGAAGAAGTCTCCGGTTTCTATCGTGGAAGCGGCCTCGGGTTCGGCTACGGGGTCGCCGGATGCCGGAACCACCGTGAAGAATGCGGGTTCGATGCTCCTTTCGTCCGGCATGATCGCGATGTAGTTGCCCTCGGGGAAAAGGAGGGTGGTTGTTGCCTTCGGGGTCAAACCCCCCGCCACGACGAGGAGCTCGAGCT
>JBKJYP010000164.1:0-5576 GCA_046715695.1 Actinomycetota bacterium
GCGAAGACCGGCCCGACCCCCATCATCCGGGGCTCGACACCGGCGACCCCGGTCGAGATGATCCGGGCCATCGGTATCCATCCATTCGCTGCCACCGCTTCGGGCGACGCCAGCAGGACGGCCGATGACCCGTCGTTGATCCCCGAGGAGTTCCCTGCGGTGACCGTGCCGTCCGAGGCGAAAGCGGGACGCAGCTTCGCGAGGCCCTCGAGGGTGGTCTCGGGCCGGGGGAACTCGTCCACATCCATAACGACAGGGTCACCTTTACGAACAGGTACAGAGATCGGGACGATCTCGTCTTTGAAGCGGCCTTCTTCGATCGCAGCCGCCGCTCGCATCTGGCTCTCGTATGCGAAAGCATCCTGGGCTTCACGGTCGATCCCGTACTCGCGGCCGACGATCTCGGCAGTGACGCCCATCGGGTCGCTCCCGTACATCTCGTGGAGCACGGGATTGACGAAGCGCCATCCCATAGTCGTGTCCTGGACGATGGCGGTCCGGTCGAATGCTTTCTCGGCCTTGGCCGTCACGAACGGCGCCCGCGTCATCGACTCTGACCCGCCGCCGATCATGATCTCGCCTTCTTCGGAACGGATCGCCCGCGCCGCCGAGTTCACAGCTTCGAGGCCGGATCCGCACAATCGATTCACGGTCGCGCCGGGGACCTCGACCGGCAATCCGGCGAGAAGCAGGGCCATGCGTGCGACGTTCCGGTTGTCCTCACCGGCTTGGTTGGCGGCACCCCAATAGACATCGTCGACCGCAGCTCCGTCGACGGAGTTCCGTTCGACAATGGCCTTGATGACGTGGGCTGCGAGATCGTCGGGCCGGACGGAAGAAAGGGCTCCACCGAACTTCCCGATGGGACTACGAACCGCGTCGACCACGAAGACCTCTCTCACGAGAACAATCCTGCCACGCCTAACTCGCTTCCTCGGCTCGAGGGACCTCAAGAGACGAGTAGGCGACGACGCCTCGTTGCAAAGCTTCGATGGCCTCGCCGATCCTCTCCGCAACCTCTGTGCTGGGAGTGACCGGCTCCAGCTGCTTCAAGAGATCGATCAACTGCTTCGTGGAGCGGACGAAATCGCCGGCAGGATCCTCCTCGCCCAGCACTTGGTCGAGCGGCCAGCCGGATGCCCATCCGTACGCGATCTCGGCGAACCCACCATCGGGTTCTCGGGTCAGCTCGATCCCATGGTCCGCCTCGTCGCGATGGATCGATTCCCACATCTTCACGATCTTGTCGAAGGCGACCGCGCTGCGGCGTGTCGGCATCCGAACCGCTACCTCCACCTCCGGCCCCCGCGTCTCGTAGACGAAGGTCGATGCGATGGCGGCCAGCTCGGCGGGCATGAGGTCGTCGAGGATCCCTGCCTGTAGGCATTCCACGACGAGGAGGTCCGACTCGTTGTAGACGCGCCGGAGGATCTCACCCTTCGTCGTCAGGGTCCAATCCTCGACACATCCGAAATGCTCGAGGACCTCGAGCACCTTTTCGAATCGACGCGCCAGCGTGCCGCTGCGCTTACTGATCCGTCGTTCTATCCCGGCCAGCTCTCGCTCGAGGCGCGAGGCTCGCTCACCGAAATAGATGTGCCTCGAGAGCTCGGGACAGAGATGGCACGGATGCTCCGCCAGAGCGCTGTCTCGATCCTCGACCTTACGCATCTTCTGGGATCCGATGGCGGCCATCGCATCCATCGACCCGATGCGCCGAGCGAGAGCCCGCCGTCCTGCAGGGTCGCCCGACCGGAAACCCTTCGGGATCTGGAGCTTGCCGATGCGGATAGGTGGCTCCAGAACCTCCGCAGGGCCGAAGCGGCTGACCGAGCGGTCGGCGGAAAGTGCCGTGACACGAGCCGTCTGTTCGTTCCCTGCGCTCGAAACCTCGAGGATCAGGTGGCGTCCGCGCCTCCGGCCCCCGAGGACCTCTATGACATCTCCGCGACGGAACCTCTGGAAGGTGCGGCCGATCGCCTGGGTCCTTTGCGCCGGTGCTCCCGACAGCGACTTGCGCCTGGACTCGTAGAGCTTCCAATACTCGGGGAAGTCGCCGAGCTCACACTGCATCCGGTCTTGGTAAAAGGCGAGCTGGGCATCCTGCTTGCCGCGATCGCTCTCGAGCTTCACGACATCCCTGTCCGCCTGGAACTGAGCGAAGGAAGAGTTGACGAGGTGATCGGCTTCGCCACGGTCGTAGTTCTGGACCAGGTTCACGGCCATGTTGTACGAGGGCGCGAACGAGGACTGCAAAGGGTAGGTGCGCGTCGTCGCCAATCGCGTGATCGCGTCGAAGTCGATGAATCGCTGGAACAGGACGACACAGTGCCCTTGCACGTCTATCCCGCGACGGCCGGCCCGGCCCGCGAGCTGGGTGTACTGACCCGGGGTGATCTGCTCGTGTTTCTCACCGGTGAACTTCATCAGGCTTTCGATGACCACGGATCGAGCGGGCATGTTGATCCCGAGCGCAAGCGTCTCAGTGGCGAACACCATCTTGATGAGACCCCTGTTGAAAAGCTTCTCGACGGTCTCCTTGAACGGCGGGATCATGCCCGCATGGTGAGCGGCCACGCCGCGCGTCAGGGCGGAGATGAAGCGGTCGTAACCAAGGATGTCTAGCTCTGCGGCCGAGAGCTCGGCGGTCCGCTCCTGGGCGTAGGCTCGGATCTCGCGCCTCTCTTGAGGATCGGTGAGCGTGATGTTGTCGGCCAGGCACTGCTGCAGAGCCGCTTCGCATCCTTTTCGGGAGAACAGGAAATAGATCGCGGGGAGCATGTCCTCGGACGCCAACCGTTCGATGACCTCGGTTCGGCGAGGGATCCGCGCCCGCTTCTCGCGATCCCGGTGCCCACCTCTACCCGGTCGCCCGGGCCTATCTCGTCTGTTCCTTTCGAAAGTGCGCGCTCGTTGGTTCGGGATAGGAGCAGCGCCGGGGGCCTGGACGAACATCGGCAGCAGCTCGTCGGAGACGAAGAACCAGTGCTTGATCTCGATCGGCCGGTGATCCTCGATGATCACCTCGGTGCGACCTCGGAGCGTCTGCATCCACTCCGCGAACTCCTCGGCGTTGGAGACGGTGGCCGACAGAGAGATGATCTTCACGTCGACCGGGAGATGGATCAGCACCTCCTCCCAAACCGCACCGCGGTAGCGATCCTGGAGATAGTGGACCTCGTCCAGCACCACGAACTCGAGCCGGTGCAGGTCGGGGGAATCCTCATAGATCATGTTGCGGAGAACCTCTGTCGTCATCACGACCACCGGGGCGTCCCCGTTAATCGAGTTGTCTCCTGTCAACAGCCCAACATTCTCGGGTCCATGGATCCGGCTGAGGTCGGCGAACTTCTGGTTCGACAGCGCCTTTATCGGGGTCGTGTAGAAGGTCTTGCCGCCTCCCTTGACGGCCAGCCAGGCGGCGAACTCACCGACAACGGTCTTGCCCGAACCTGTGGGGGCCGCGACGAGCACGGACTGACCGTCGATGATGGCCTCACAGGCTGAGCGCTGGAAGGCGTCGAAGCCGAACGAGTAGCCGCTCTCGAAGGCGGCCAGAGAAGCCTGGTCCCTAGCCAATCTGTTTGGCGTCCGGCCTAGCCCGCCCGCTAGGGGTTACTTGTTGCCCTTTTTCCCGCCGCCCTTGCCCCCGCCATCGCCTCCGCCTCCAGAGCCCTCCCCTGAGCCCTCATCGATGGGGGGCACCTCGATCTGCGTCGTATCGAGAGGACTACCGCTCGGTTGAGGGACGGCCCCCATGCCGGGCGGGGTCAAACGCGAAGACGTCATCTCGAGATCGTCCCTCTCGCGATCGAGCACCGCGATCGCGGTCTGCCAGATCCCGGCCGCTTGATCACGTTGCTTGGAGAACTGGGCCAGCAGGGCCGATGCAGCCTCGGTGTCCTCGGTCTTCGCCGCGAGCTCGTAGCCGTCGGCGGCCGACATGTACATCTGGATGGCCTGACCGAAGAGCTGGTTCGCCTCTTCTAGCTCCGGCGGAGGGATCATCTGGCTCACCTGAGTAAGGGCATTCGTGAAGGCCTTATTCCAGAGCTTGACGTCCTTGTCGAGATCCTCGGGGAGGGTTGCAGCGTCGAGTGGGATCGCGTTCATCTCGGCCACGTCGGCGTTCATGAGCTGTGCCGCAACTTTGATCTCACCGGTGTACTTCTCGACTGCGTCTTGCTGACCCTCCCGGTCAGCGGCGCCACTGCGGACGGTTGCGAACGCCCAGACGATCAGACCGGCGATGAGGGCAAGGCCCACGCCCGCCGCGACCTGACCACCAGGCGTCTTGTACCAGGGCAGCTTGGGCCCGCCCGTGGCGTAACTAGGGCGGGGGGCCGCTGCGGGACGGCGGCGAGCCTGGCTCCCGCGGCTCTGAGATTTCTTCTTACCTTTGATAGCCATAGGCCCCGGACTATATCTAGCTTGACGCCTCTCTCTTCGCCTTGCGTCGCAAGACCAGGGCTAGCAGGGCTGTCGTCAGCTCGTAGAGCAGGTAAAGGGGTAGGGATAGCGCAAGCATCGTGTAGGGGTCCTGGCTGGGCGTGACGACGGCCCCCAGCGCCACGATGGCCACGATGGCCAGCCGGCGGCCCTTCCGGAGCTGCTCGACGGATACCGCTCCGGCCAAACCCAGGAAGAAGAGGAGCAGGGGCAGCTCGAACGTGACCCCGAAGGCGATGAGAACCAGGCCCACGAAACTCAGGTACTCCTCTGCCCGGAACAGGGGGACGAGATCTTGGCCACCAAGCTTGACGAGGAAATTGAGTCCGGCAGGAAGGGTGTACCAGGCGAACACGAGCCCGGTCGCGAAGAGGATCACCGAGGATGCGACGAACGGGATCGCGTACCGCTTCTCCTTATGGGTCAAGCCGGGAGAGACGAACGCCCAGATCTGATAGAGCCATATGGGAGAAGAGAAGATGATCCCGGTCAGAGCGGTGACCTTCAGGCGTACTTGAACGCCTCCCATCGCCCCTGTGTAGAACAGGTCACAGCCCTGTGGCCCGAGGAGATCTTGATCGATCTCACACAGCGGCTGACGCAGCAGCTCCAGGATCGGCGTGAAGAGGAAGAACGCAACGATCGAAATCCCGACGAAAACGAGGAGCGAGACGATCATTCGCCGGCGTAGCTCATCCAGATGCTCGACCACCGACATCGTCGCCGCCCGACGGCGCGCCTTCCGGTCTCGAAGCCACCGCTTACGGCGGCGCCCGAGGTTGGAGGCGTCGGGTGTCGAGTTAGGGCTCAGAGTTCGAGTGCGTCTGGGTCGGGCGCAACTGCCCGAGCCGGCTCGGGCTCTTCGATGTCATCGGGCTCATCCATCCCGGCTTCGAACTCCTCGCGGACCTCGCCTGCCATCCTGCGAAGCTCCCCCATCGCCTTGCCTACGGTCCGAGCCAGCTCGGGCAGCCGACGGGGGCCGAACGCGATCAGGGCCACGACGAAGACGGTCGCGATCTCGAGCGGTCCGATCTGTGGCATCGGCCGAGTTTACGGCCGAGAGATACGGACCTAGGAGGGAGCGTTCCCCACAAGCTGGTCGTACCAGTCGTCGTGAGCAAGGG
>JBKJYP010000165.1:0-18656 GCA_046715695.1 Actinomycetota bacterium
ATCCGGACGAGGGGGCGCGAGCCCGATCGCCTTGGAGAGCCCTTCCTTCTCGTCGTTCCCGAGAACGAGGTCGACGCCCTCGATGGCCTCCACCTCGGCCCTATCCGACACGGCGTAGCAACCCACCACCACGACCCGGGCATCAGGGTTGTCCCGCACGGCGCGGCGGATCGCCATCAGAGATGCTTTGGTCGCTTCCCTAGTGACCGTACAGGTGTTCACAACCACGAGGTCAGGTTGGTCGCCCGGAGTCGTCATGGACACGCCGTGACGGTAGAGGTCATCGGCCATCGAGTCCGACTCGGCTTGGTTGAGGCGGCAACCGAGTGTGGTGAAGGCCACCTTGGAGGGACGCATGCGGGTGGCCAAACTATCCGATGGCGCCATAGGCATACAGACACAACGAAGCAGCCAGGAAAGCTGCGTTCTCGGCCCGGATGATGCCTCTGCCGAGGGACACCGGCGAAGCTCCGCACCGGCCGAGCTCATCCGCCTCGCCCTCCGAGAAGCCACCCTCGGGACCTACGATCAGCGAGATCGCCTCGGGGTCGGCCGGGAGCGCGTCCCTCAAGCGAACGGTGGCCCCTTCCCACAGCAGGAGGACGTGTTCATCGGCATCGACCTGCTCTTTGACCCCGTCCCAGCTGAGGGGCAGAGCCGTGTCGACGAAGTGCGAGTGCCGGGACTGCTTACCGGCTGTTCTGGCGATCGATCCCCATCGCCGGCCCACGCGGGCAGCGCGATCTGGGCTCCACTTCGCCAGCGCTCGCTCGGACTCGAAAACGCGGAATCTCCCCACGCCCAACTCTCCCAAACGCTCGAGGATCTCGTCGTTATGGCCCGCCTTCGTCGCAGCTTGATAGATCGTCACGTAAGGCTTCATCGGAGGTTCGATACGGACGTCATCCGTCTCGACGGCTCCGGGTCCCGTGAGGCGTCCCTGGGCACGACGCCCCGCACCATCGGTCACCACGACCGAAGCGCCAACGGTCAGGCGAAGGACGCGCCCGGCATGGTGAGCTTCATCGGGTGGAAGAGTGACGTGGCCGTTCTGCCACGCGTCGGGCGGAGCGAAGAGCCAGTGCTCGGTTATCGGAAGGACTCCTTGATCTTGTCGAAGACGGATCGGCGGCCGACGTTCTCCTCGCGGGCGTCGGCCAATGCCTTGATCAGATCGCGCTGCGCATCGTCGAGATCGGTCGGCACCTCGACCCGCAACAATCCGACGAGATCGCCGCGCCGGCCCCCGCGGATGTTCGGCATCCCTTTACCTCGGAGGTTGACGACCTCTCCAGACTGCGTTCCCGGTTTGATCTCGATCTCTTCCGGACCGTCGAGTGTCGGTACCTCTGCGGTTCCGCCAAGGGCGGCGACCGTGAAGGGCACGAGGACCTCGCATCCGAGATCGTCGCCTGCCCGGCGCCAGACGGGATGCTCGGCGACGCCGATCTCGACGTAGAGGTCGCCCGCGCCGGCGCCTCTCATGCCGGCCTGTCCTCGCCCGGTCACGCGCAATCTCGTCCCGTCGTCGATGCCGGGCGGGATCGAAACGGTGATCGAGCTTTCGACCCGGATGCGGCCCTCGCCCTGGCAGACCTTGCAAGGACTCGTTATCTCTTGGCCCCTCCCGCCGCAACGCGCGCAGGTCGCGGCCGTGATCATGTCGCCCAACATCGTCCTGCGCACCTGACGCAGCTCACCCGAGCCTCCGCAGTCGCTGCACGGAGATGGGAACGTCCCGGGGGCCGCGCCGCTACCGGAACAGGCTTCACACTCGGCCAGCGTTCGTATAGTCACTTCCCGGTCCACACCCGTGGCCGCTTCCTCGAGGGATATCTCGACCTCCGCCAGGATGTCGGCTCCGCGTGAAGACCTGCGCCGGCCAGACGTCGCTCCGCCGAAGAAGCTGGCGAACAGATCTGAGATCCCATGGAAGTCCGAGAAGCCCGAGGCTCCCATCCGATCGTCACCGAAGGTGTCGTATCGATCGCGCTTGGTGGGGTCCGAAAGAACCTCGTAGGCGCGGGTCACCTCCTTGAAACGCTCCTCGGATGCGGGATCATCTGGATTCGCGTCGGGGTGCAGCTCTCTAGCCAGCTTGCGGTAAGAGCGTTTTATCTCTTCAGGTGGCGCGCCGCGCTCGATCCCTAGCGTTTCGTAGTGATCGCTCACAGTTTCAGAGCCCGTGCCTCGAGAGAAGGAGCCCTAGATGTGCTGCGACCTCGTGGACGGCGGCGATCGTCTGCCTGTAATCCATCCGCGTCGGGCCCACGATCCCCAGCGACCCCATCGGTTCGTTCTGGCCATAGGGGGCGGCGATCACCGAGCAGGCGCGCATCTCAACCGCTTGGTTCTCGGCCCCGATGCGCACCGAGATATCGCCGCCGCCGATCGCATCGGCCATGACCTCCAGCAATAACCGGCGGTGCTCGAGCGCACCCACAACCTGACGCACGGTCTCCAGATCCGAGAAGGAATCACGTTCGAGCATGTTGACGGTCCCCTCGAGGAAGACACGCTCGCTCGGATCGTCCAGACGCTCGATACAGGCTTTGACCTCCATCGCCAGCGGACGCAGGTCCTCGTTCAGGTCTTTGGCTATCGCATCGAGCCGTGCCGCGGTCTGATCGATCGGCAGTCCGGACGCACCGCGATCGAGAGCCTCGGCCAACCGTAGTAGCAGTGATTCGTCGACATCCTCCGCGAGAGAGATGAAGCGGTTCTCGACGCGGCCCGTGTCGAGGACCACGATCACCATCCCCCGCCCCTTCGTGAGGGAAACCACCTCCATATGACGGACGACGCTGCGTTCGGCGGCTGGCGCGAACACGACGGCAGCCTGTCGCGTCAGCCCCGAGAGGAGAGTCGCCGTTGCCCGAAGAGCGTCTTCGACGGCCAGAGCGGGATCGACGAAGAACTCCTCGATCCGGTGCGCTTCCTTGGGTGACAGCTTGGCCTCGTCTGCCCAGGAGTCGACGAAGTACCGGTATCCGGTGTCGGTCGGAACGCGCCCGGCCGAGGTGTGTGGGTGGAAGAGGTAGCCCGCCTCTTCGAGGGCAACCATCTCGTTGCGAACGGTAGCCGGGGATACCCCGAGGCGGTATCCCTCGACGAGCGTCTTGGATCCCACCGGCTCGCCGGTCCGGACGTAGTGCGACACGATGGCACGCAGGACCGCGGCGCGTCTGTCGCTCAGGACTTCCTCTGTAGTCATCCGTGAAGCCTACTGCCTCCTTAGCACTCTCAGCGGTAGAGTGCTAATCAGCTCAGGAGACCGGCAACGGCGACATCGTGGTCCCGTGACCCGCAGATCGGGCACCGGGGCAGGAGACCTGCCCTCAGCTCGGTCCCATCAAGGGGGCATTGGCCCCTCAGATCGACGAGCGTTTGCGGCGGCGATTCGTCCCCGTCCACTGTCGTGAGGACGATGCCTGTTGCATCCTCCACAAGAACGACATGGTCGTAGGAGCACCTGAACTCCTGCGCTTCAGGGTACGAGCCCCAGCGCGCGGTAAAAGTAAGGCCACAATCATCACAAGTTAGATTGCCCACATATGCCATCAGCTAATCCTGCCCCCTCGGAGGAGTAATGGGAAACTTCCTCAGGACCCATCGTGGCTTCGTCTGGGGAGCCGGCATCGTCGCCATCGCCGGGATCATCTTCGTGATCATCTGGTTCCAGCCCCAGAAACTGATCATCGAGAACGAAGTGGTCGAGGCCCCTCCTACCTCCTCTTCCTCTCCTGCCTCCTCCGACGCACCTTCCCAAGGCCAGGATGCACCGTCTGTGATCGCGGAGGGTTCTTTCCAGAGCCTCGAACACGAGACGACGGGACGAGCACGGCTCCTGGAGCTCGATGACGGATCGCTTTTCCTCCGCTTCGAGGATCTCGACACATCGAACGGCCCCGACCTCAGGGTCTATCTATCCGAGATCGGGGCCTCGAACGATTGGCATGCGTACGGTGAGCGATTCCTGGACCTCGGTGCGCTGAAGGGGAACCGAGGCGACCAGAACTACGAGATCCCGAAGGGGACCGACCTATCGCGGTTCAACAGCGCAGTGATCTGGTGCCGCCGCTTCACCGTCGGCTTCGGGGTTGCCGGATTGGACTAGTGGGCGTAACGGACGAACCTTCGCTCGACCCCGGCGCGGTCCGCATCTCTGATCGTATCGACCAGCAACTCGGCGCAATAGGGGTCGAACTGCGTTCCCGCGCATCGCAGGATCTCGTCGCATCCCGCATCGACGGACATCCCCTCACGATAGGGGCGCGTAGTCGTCATCGCGTCGAACGCGTCGCACACGGCTACGATCCTCGCCCCCAGAGGGATCTCTTTACCGGCGAACCCGTCCGGGTAGCCGGTACCGTCCCAGCGCTCATGATGATGACGGATGATGGGGAGCGCGTCGGCGACGAACTCGACGTTCTTCATGATGCCCTGACCCAACTCCGGGTGGGTGCGCATGACCGCCCACTCGTCATCGGTCAGCGGAGCCGGCTTCAAGAGGATCGAATCGGAGATGCCGATCTTGCCGACGTCGTGGAGGATCGCTCCGAGCCGGACCGCCCGGATCTCCTCCGCGGAGAGATGCATCGCGGCCGCCATGCCGGATGCAAGATCACGGATCCGGCTCGTGTGCGCTTGGGTGTACGGGTCCTTGGCATCGAGCGCGGAAGCCAGTGCTTCGAGTGTCACCGAGTACTGATGCTCGAGCTTGGTCGCGAGGCTCAGCCGGCTGTGGTGGCTGGACGCGAAGTCCACCAGCACGGCGATCTCGCTCCAGTCATCCTCTCGGTAATCCCGATCCTCTATCCGGAAGGACTCGATCGTTCCGATGATCTCGCCCTCGATCTCGAGGGGGCAGATGAGGACCCGGCCGAATCCCATCCGCTTCAATATCTCCCGGTGTTGGGGAAGAGATAGAGGTGACGTGCCGGATATCTGTGCGATCCGCCCCGACTCGACCACGCTGGAGTTGACGGGGTTCTCGGCGAGGAGGCGTTGCTCCGCGATCTTGTGAAGGCGGGCCGGGGGCCGGACGCTGGCTGCGATATCCCTGAGGACGGCTCCTTGCTCCGATGGCTCTATGACCGAGACGAGGCATGCATCGCAGCTCACGACGTCCCGGACGGTTCGAGCCAGGGCGGCGAAGAGCTCGGGGAGGTCGGCCGCCGACTTGATCGGAAGGAGATCGTGAGCGAGATCAGAGATGCGTCGATCGGACCCTCGGAGGGTTTCAGAGACCTTTGGGATCACCGACCCATGCTCGCCCATAACCGACTCTCCGTGCCGTCCTCATCTGATGTGCGTCGGTCACGGGAGCCTGCTCAGGAGATCGTCGCCCAACAACGCCGCCCCACCCGCCACACGAAGCCTGTTGTCCGACCAGAGTAGCAGCCCGAGCTCGGCCATCCTCAGTAATCCCGGGCTCGCGGCCTCGAGGTGCTCGGGGCCGAATCTCTCCTCGAAGGCATCGGTATCGATACCGGAAGCGAGCCGGAGCCCGAGCATCAGGGCCTCGCGGCCGCGCTCGGCGCGGTCCAGGAGCTCCCAGCCTGCAACTCCGGGGTCGCCTCGCTCCGAAGCAGCGATCAGGTCGCGGGGCAGGCGCTCGACCCACCATCTGAGCCCGTCGTGGTGCCCGTGGGCGCCGGCTCCGAAGGCCACGTAATCCCCCGCCGACCAGTAGATGAGGTTGTGGGTGCAGGCATGGCCGGGGCGGGCCCAGTTGGAGACCTCGTACCGGGCATATCCGGCGGCAGCGAGGACCTCGTTGGCAAGCTCCCAACGGTCCGCTTGCACATCGGGATCGACATCGGGGACCTTGCCGGCGGCGATCGAGCGATGCAGAGGCGTGTCCGACTCGACCGTGAGTGCGTAGGCCGAGACGTGGTCGGGGCCCGCCTCGATGACATCGGCAAGCGAATGAGCCCAGTCCTCGGAGCTCTCCCAGGTCGACCCATAGATCAGGTCCGCGTTGATCGATGTGAAGCCCGCGGCTCGGGCACCGGCGACGGCATCGAGCGCACGACGAGCCGAATGTTGCCGCCCGAGTCCGAGCAGAACATCCTTGGCCGTCGACTGGATGCCGATCGAGATGCGAGTAAAGCCCGCTTCGAGCAACCCTTGGAGGGTCCGGGCATCGAGCGTCTCGGGGTTGGCCTCGACCGTGATCTCGGCATCTGGCGTCAGGCCGACGGTCCGACGCACCGCTTCGATCACTTCGCCGAGGACCTCGGGAGGCAACAACGTCGGCGTCCCCCCACCGAAGAACAATGTGGCGGCCGGCCCCTCCGGCACAGCCCGGTCATCCATCGCCTGCCATGGCGCGCGCTCCCACGACCGTGACGAGTCCTCGATCGACCGGATGAGAGCCCGGGCGTAAGGAAGGTGGATCTCGTCCAGTGACTCATAGGTGTTGAAGTCACAGTAGTGACAGCGATGCGTGCAGAACGGGATGTGGACATAGGCCCCCAACGGGGGCGAAGTAAGCCACCCCGCCGGTCGGTTCTCATCGACTTGATCAGAACGGCTCATATTGGTCCTTTCTGATCAAGTCGACGTGTTCGTGGTCATTGTTTGGTTGGGTCCACGCGGAGGGCTTCGATGAAGGCGGTTTGAGGCACCTCTACCGAGCCGATCTGTTTCATCTTCTTCTTGCCTTCCTTCTGCTTCTCCAGGAGCTTGCGCTTGCGAGTGATGTCACCGCCGTAGCACTTGGCGATCACGTCCTTGCGTTTCGCCTTCACCGTCTCTCGAGCTATGACGCGCGACCCGATGGCAGCTTGGATCGGGACGTCGAACATCTGGCGTGGGATGAGAACGCGCAGCCGCTCGGTCATGTTCTTCCCATACTCGTAGGCCTTGTCCCGATGCACGATCGTCGAGAAGGCATCGACGGGCTGTTGATTCAGTAGGACATCGACACGAACCAGATTGGAGTCGTTGAGTCCCACCGGCTCGTAGTCGAGGGACGCGTAACCTTTCGTCTTCGACTTCAACTGATCGAAGAAGTCGAAGATGATCTCGGCCAGCGGCATGTGGTACCGGATCTCTACACGTTCCGTCGACAGGTAGTGCATCTCCTTGAGCTCGCCCCGGCGATCCTGGCAGAGCTGCATGATCGTCCCGACGAACTCGGTGGGCGACACGACCATCACCGAGACGTAAGGCTCCATCACCATCTCGATCATGCTCGGGTCCGGCATGTCCGTTGGGTTACGGATCACCTTGCGTGTCCCATCGGTCTGTTCGATCTCGTATCCGACGGACGGCGCCGTTGCGATGAGCGAAAGGTTGAACTCGCGCTCGAGGCGCTCTCGGACGATCTCCATGTGGAGCATCCCGAGGAAGCCGCAGCGGAAGCCGAACCCCAGCGCGGTCGAGGACTCGGGTTCGAAGACAAGCGCGGCGTCGTTCAGCTTCAGCCTGTCGAGTGCGTCCCGGAGGAGAGGGAAGTCGTCGCCCTCGATCGGATAGATCCCGGCGAACACCATCGGCTTGGGCTCTCGGTATCCCGGCAGCGGCTCGGGAAGCTCTTTACCCGCGGTCGTAACGGTGTCTCCGACCTTCGCCAGAGCGACGTCTTTGATGCCTGCGATGAGATAGCCGACCTCTCCGGCCTCGAGGAAGTCGACGGGTTTAGCGTCCGGCGCGAAGACCCCGATCTCGTCGGCGTCCCCTTCGAATCCCGTTCGCATGAAACGGATCGTGTCGCGGCTCTCGAGACGGCCGTCGATGACCCTGATGTAGGTGATGACGCCGCGGTACGCGTCATACGACGAGTCGAAGACGAGAGCCCGCAACGGAGCGGCCGGATCGCCCGTCGGCGGAGGAACCTTGGCGACTACACGTTCGAGAAGTTCCGGCACGCCTTCTCCGGTCTTCGCCGAGATCCGCAATATGTCGGAGGGCTCGCATCCGATCAGGACCGCGATCTCGGCGGCGTACTTGTCGGGCTGCGCCGCCGGCAGGTCGATCTTGTTCAGGATGGGGATGATCTCTAACCCGGCATCGATCGCGAGGTACAGATTGGTGAGCGTCTGGGCCTCTATGCCCTGGGCCGCATCGACGAGCAGTAGCACCCCGTCACATGCGGCCAGGGACCTCGACACCTCGTAGCCGAAATCCACGTGCCCGGGAGTGTCGATGAGGTTGATCTCGTAGCGCTTGCCGTCATTCGCTTTGTAGCTCATCTGAACGGCGGCGGCCTTGATGGTGATCCCCCGCTCCCTCTCGAGGTCCATGCGGTCCAGGTATTGCTCGCGCATGTCCCGGGCGTCCACGGTGCCCGTCAGCTGGAGGAGCCTGTCCGACAGGGTGGATTTCCCATGGTCGATATGGGCGATAACGGCTACGGCGCGCTGGTAGAGCTGTTCCATGCCCCCGAAGTTAGCCTGTTATCCTCCTGCCCCATGGCAAACATCAAGAGTCAGATCAAAAGGAACCGTCAGAGCGAGATCGCTCGGCAGTCCAACCGCGCCACCCGTTCGGCGCTCAAGACGAAGGTCAAGAAGTTCACTTCTACCGTGGATTCCGGCGACGCCGAGGCGGCGAAAGCCTCCTACAGAGACGTCACAAAGGCCCTCGACCAGGCTGCCGCCAAAGGTGTGATCCACAAGAACACCGCGGCCAACAAGAAGTCCCGCCTGGCCAAGAGGCTCAAAACCCCGAGCTAAGACCTCACCCCACGATCTTCACGACGGCTCGTTGCAGTATCGAGCCCGAAACGGAATCGTTGCCTCCCGACTTCATCGCCACGTCGGCTTCGGCGAGGAGCTGAACCGCCTCCACGAGCTCGTCTTCTCGATATGAGCGCGCCTGCTTGTAGAGACGTTCGGCCCGCCACCCCGGCAGTCCCATCCCGGATTCGACAGCGCGCACTCCCCCGTCGACGAACGAGCGGGCCTTGAGCATCCGGCGCACCTGGCCGGCGAGCGCCCCGAAGAGCATGAGGGGGCTCTCCCCCTGACGTAACAGTCTCTCGAGCGCGACCATCGCCGGACCGATCTTGCGGTCGGCCACACCATCGGTGAAGGCATAGACCCTCTCGTCGGCCTGCCGGGGGAACATCCGGTTGACGTGCGCGGCTCCGATCTTGGCGCCCTCTGAAGAGGTCGACAGCTGCACGAGGGCGTTGTCCAGATCGCGGAGCTCATTACCGACCGCGTCGACGAGGGCCCAGGCACCGCGCTCGTCGACCACGAGCCCATGTTCGACACCCTGTTGCTTGACCCAGGCAACCAGCTTCCGGCCTTTGGGCGGATCCAGGGTGATCACAGTGCCGGCAGCTTTCGCCGCGGCATCCAGCTTCGTCCGGCCCGAGGAGAACAGAACCAGGACCGAGTGCGGCGCGGGCGACTCGAGGTACCCAGTCAAAGCTTCGATCGCGTCCTTGCCGAGATCTTGGGAGTCGCGAACGATAACGAGACGCATCCCTCCGAGAAGGGATGCGGTCTGCAGCGCGCCGACGATCTCGTGCCCCGGTGCGGAGCCGTCGAAGCCGACCTCTGCGGAGACATCCCCCCCGAGCTCCTCGCGTACGCGACCGAGAGCTTCGTCGGCGAGGAAGCTCTCTCCGATGAACAGATAGACGGGCTGCATCAGCTGAGACTAAATGCGGCGACGGCGAGCCCGATCAGGGTGCCGCCGACGACTATCCCCCACACGGCCATGGGCCAGGACGGCATGGTTTCCGGATCTTCACCTTCGCTCTCGGCGATGCGAGCGATCATCCCTTGACGCCCGCCCTCCGGGTGACGCCGGCGGCTGCTGGCCCATCCTTCCGAGGGCTCGGTCGCGCCGAGCAAGCCCGTCGCCGCACAGCCGATCCCTGCGACGAAGAGTCCCGCGCCGATCCCGTAGACGATCTGACGGTCCCCGAACAGCGCGAAGAGAGCACCGAGACCGGCGCCCACAGCCGCCGCTATCGCTATCGAGAGCCCGAGGACGCGAGCGGAGTGCAGCTTCACGTTCCAAGCCTAGTTGGGCGCCCCCTCGATCTGAGGGCATGGAGCATCACCGCGGCGACGACAAGCCCCAGAACACCGGTCTGGAGCGGCGTGACATGGGCCTGGGCCCACGACACCCCGGCCCCCCACCGGGCGATCGAGAGTATCCAGGCGACGAAGGGTCGAGCGATCGACGCGGCTATCTCGCCGGCTCGCGGATGCAGCCAGCCGAGCCCACCCGCACAGAGACCGGTGATGGTCGCGGGGGCGACGGCAGCGGCGGCGGCGAGGTTGGTCACCGGCGCGATCACGGACACCGTGCCGAATGCAGCAGCGAGCAGCGGAGCAACCGCCAGCTGTGCCGCGAGAGATGCCGCAAGGGGCAACCGGACCAAACGCGGCAGGACCTGCAGACGTCGTTCGATCCCGGCCGTCAGCAGGATCATTCCTGCGACGGCCGCTACCGATAGATGCAGTCCCAGAGCCGAGACCAAGCCGGGCCGAACGGCGAGAACGAGGATCACAGCGGCCCCCAGGGCGGTGAGCGGCTCGGGCCTCGTCCCCCAGATCAACCCGGCGATCGTGATGCCACCCATCGCCGCGGCGCGCAGAACGCTCGGGTCCGCGCCAACGATCCAGACGTAGGCCACCAACATCGTGGCGGCCACCGGGATAGATACCTTGGGGCCGGCGGCGCGAAGCGACCACAGCGCCGCTCCCGCGACGATCGCAACGTTGCTGCCCGAGACCGCGACGAGGTGGGTCAGTCCGGTCACCCTCAACGCTGCGACGTCGGCATCCCCGATCGAGGTCTTGTCCCCGATGACGAGTCCCCTGAGAAGGGCGGCTTCCGATAGCCCCATCGAACCGGCTGCGGCCCTCGCGAGGCTCGAGCGGAAAGACCCTCTCAGGTCGTCATCGGAGCTGAGACTTTCGAAGTCCGATGCCTCGAGGTTCGCGCCCGCCCCGGCGTTCGAGGCGGGGGAGCCGGGGATGGCCGGGACCAGCCATCCGGTAGCGGTGAAACTCTCGCCCGGTGGCGCATCTCGCGCGATCGCGACCGGGCCGAGATCTCGCCAGTGACCGGCGCGAGGACAGCGTGCCTCGTCGATCCCCAGCAACGTGCCTCCGCCGGCTATGCGTTCGAGCACCCGGCCCGACAGTTCGCAATGAACGTCCTGCGCGGCAAGCTCCACGAGCTGAGCCGGAGGTCGGTCCGCCGCGATCGCTACCCCTCCGAGGCCCCCCGACACGAGGAGCACCCCTGCGATCCGAACCGTTCCGGTGCTACGCCGCCGAGAGAGAGCGAGGCCGACGAGGAACATGGCGAGTGCCACGAAGAACTGCATCGGGATCAGGCAGCCGAGGGCCATCGCGGTCGCGGCGAGCCATATCCGGCCGGCCGGTGCTCCCACTATCTCGACGCGTCAGACGGTCAGATAGAGACGCAACGATTCCAAGGTTGAGGGTCCGATCCCGGGAACCTCGATCAACCCATCGATCGCCTCGAAGGGTCCCGACTGGTCGCGGAACTCGATGATGGCAGCCGCGGTCACGGGACCGATACCCGGCACCGTCTCCAAGAGCACCGCATCGGCGGTATTCACATTGACCAACCCCGGGGTCGGCGAGGGGTTCGTTGGGGCGGTCGTCGGCCGGCCTCGTCGCGGCACGTCGACCTGTGTCCCGTCGATCAAGAAAGCCGCGAGATTGATGCGATCCAGATCGGCGGTCCTCCGGCTGCCGCCCGCCGCGGTCAGAGCATCGGCTACCCGACTCCCTTCGGCCAAGGTGTAAAGGCCCGGGTGGCGCACCGCGCCCGAGACATGGATAACGACGCCTCCGACGGTGCTCGGGCCGATCGTTTCCGGCTCTGTCGATGGAGGTGCGATCCGCGCGGGAGCGGCACGCCCCATCCCCACCGATGCGATGACTATGGCGATGACCGCGACGGCGATGACGATCGTCACCTCTCGCCGCTTACCTGCGAGAGCGTCGAGACGGTCTCGCCACGAAGACTCGATCTCGAACCTGTCCATGCGGGCAACGATGGGCTGGAGGAGCCATCGTGTCTGTGACGAGGCTCACTCCAAATGGATAAAGAAGATGGATCAAGAAGTGTGCTCTGCGACCGTTACCATCCCGCAGATGGAACCAGAACTGAGGACATGCACCGAAGAGGAGATCGGCCCTTTCCTGACCGCGTGCGAGGCCGCGTTCGGAAGCGGGATCAGAGCCGAGTCACTCACCCGGTTGCGCAAGGTGATCGAAGCGGACCGGTCGCTCGCGGCCTGGGAGAACGGAACGATCGTAGGGACGGCCGGGGCCTACTCGCTGAGACTGCCCGTCCCGGGGGGAGAGATCCCCGTGGCCGGGGTCACGATGGTCGGCGTCCTGCCGACGCACCGGCGACGCGGCCTCCTCACCCAGATGATGACCAGCCAGTTAGCGGACGTCAGGGAGCGAGGTGAGGCGGTAGCCGTCCTCTGGGCATCAGAGGCGTCGATCTATCAGCGGTTCGGCTATGGGCCCGCATCACTAAGCCTGAAACTCGAGCTTCAGCGGGACCGCGTTCGCTGGATGGACGAACCGTCCACACCTCTCGTCGGGCGGCTTCTGTCTGTCGATGAGGCGGTGAAGGAGCTTCCGTCGATCTATGACGAGGCAAGGAAGCACGTCCCCGGGATGGTGTCCCGCACCGAAGCCTGGTGGGTCAACCACCGTCTCCCGGATCCCGAGGAAGACCGCGATGGAGGTGGCCCGATGTTCCGCGTGTTGATCGAACACGACGGTGGCCCTGCCGCATATGCCCTGTACCGGGTCACGCACAAGTGGGAACAGCCCGTACCCTCCGGCATCCTCGATGTCATCGAGGCGGTAGCTACTTCACCGGGTTCGCACAAGGACCTCTGGCGGTTCCTGCTCGGCGTCGATCTCATCACGAAGGTGAGGAGCTGGTTCGAGCCGGTCGACACCCCGCTGATCCTTGGGCTTCAAGAGGTGAACCGCCTCTTCGCCAGCGCGCATGACGGTCTCTGGCTGCGGATCGTGGATGTCGAAACGGCTCTCGCGGCTCGCGGTTACGACTCCGATGGGACGGTCATCGTCGCGGTCACGGATGCTCTGTGCCCCTGGAATGACGGCACGTGGGCCATCGAGTCATCCGGGGGCCGGGCGAAGGTGTCGCTATCCGACGCCGACCCGATGCTCGCTCTCGGTATCGGGGACCTCGCTTCCGTCTACCTCGGTGCGTTCACTTGGAACGAGTTGTTCAGGGCCGGCAGGGTTGACGAGCTTTCGCCTGGTGCTCTCGATACAGCCGATCGGCTGTTCCGCACGGCCCGCAAGCCGTGGTGCCCGGAAGTCTTCTAGGCCCCGAAATCTTCTAGTCGCGCACCACGAGCGAAACCATCTTCGGAGGTTTGGTTATCACCTTCTCGGGTTTACGCCCGTCCAGAAGCCGCTCGACGTTCGCATCGGCCAGGGCTTGCTCGAGCATCTCGTCTGCCGAGATCGTGGCGGGAACGGTGATCGTGGCGCGCACTTTCCCATTGATCTGCACGACCATAGTGACTTCGTCCTGCGCCGCGAGCTTCTCGTCGTAAGACGGCCACGGAGGCTGGTGCACCGAATCAGGGTGTCCGCGTTGCGTCCAACGCTCCTCCGTTATGAAAGGGGTGATGGGGGCGAGCATCTTCAGGAGGTTGTCGACGACTTCATCCAGCGCAGCCTTCGAGCGGCCGCCTGATGCGAGGTACCTGTATGCGTCATTGACGAGCTCCATCAACCGCGCGATCGCAGTGTTGAAGGAGAACGTCTCGTAGTCAGCGGTCACGACTTTGATCGTGCGGTGAACAGCGCGCCGCAATGTCACCTCGTCCGGCCCCTCAGCATCCTCGGACGGGGGCAACTCGGCGACCTCGTCGCACAACCGCCACACTCGCTGGAGCCATCGGAACGCGACGGCATCGATGGCGGCAACACCTTCCGTAGGCCAATCGAAGTCCTGTTCGGGGGGGCCGGAGAAGAGCATGTACAGACGGAGCGAATCTGCACCGAACCGCTCGAAAGCCTCGATCGGCTCGACGATGTTCCCCCGAGATTTCGACATCGCCTTGCCACCCATCGTCACCATCCCCTGGTTCAGGAGTCTCGGGAAAGGCTCGGGGTCCTTAGCAAGGCCCATGTCCATGAGCACCTTTTGGAAGAAGCGCGCATAGATCAGATGCATCACAGCGTGGGTGATGCCTCCGCTGTACTGATCGATCGCCATCCATGCATCGGATAGCTCGCGGGAGAACGGCTCGCTGTCGTTGTGCGGATCGAGGTAGCGATGGAAGTACCAGGACGAATCCATGAACGTGTCCATCGTGTCGGTGTCGCGACGCGCTGCGCCACCACACTTCGGACACTGCGTCTCGACCCAATCGGTAGCGGCTGCCAGTGGCGAACCATCTCCGGTCGGGTTGAAGTCAACATCCTCGGGGAGCTCGACGGGCAGATCCGCATCGGGCACGGGAACCTCGCCACAGGCCGGGCAATGGATGATCGGGATAGGGGTCCCCCAGTA
This sequence comes from Actinomycetota bacterium, assembly GCA_046715695.1. GTDB lineage: Bacteria > Actinomycetota > CADDZG01 > CADDZG01 > WHSQ01 > DATLNM01. Next base: position 14,527 of record JBKJYP010000165.1, read on the forward strand.
CCGCTGCCGGCTGATCAGCCAGTCGCGGAGCCGGAAGTTGACCGCCGGCGAACCCAAGCCCTGTGCCTGGAGCCACCCCGTAACCGCATCGACCGATCCCGAGGTGTCTGTCCCGTCGAAGGGACCCGAGTTCATCATGACCCCTTGGCCGGCGTGGGGCAGTTCGGTATCTCCCGCATCGTGAGAACGGATCACCTGGCGGATCGGGATGTCATAGGTAGTGGCGAACTCGAAGTCGCGCTGGTCATGTGCGGGGACGGCCATGATCGCCCCGGTCCCGTAGTCCATGAGCACATAGTCGGCGGCCCAGATCGGGATCGGCTCGCCGTTGACAGGATTGATCGCGTTCTTGCCGAGAGGGATACCTCGCTTCGGGCGATCGGTCGACATGCGATCTATCTCTGTGAGTCGTCCGACCTCCGTCCGGAATGCAGCGAGTCGTGCTTCGTGATCGGTGCCGGCAACTATCTTGTCCGCCAGCGGATGCTCGGGCGCAACGACGAAGAATGTGGCTCCCCACAGCGTGTCGGGCCTAGTCGTGAAGACGGTCACGGGGTCGTCCAGACCTTCGATCTGGAAGTTGACCTCGGCCCCCGTCGACCGGCCGATCCAATTGCGCTGAAGCATCTTGAGGTGCTCGGTCCAGCCTTCGTTCAACTCCATATCGTCGATCAGACGGTCGGCGTAGTCGGTGATCTTGAAGAACCATTGAGTGAGCAGCCGTTTCTCGACCAAGGCGTCGCATCGCTCGCACCGGCCGGCGACGACCTGCTCGTTAGCGAGCACGGTCTTGTCGTTGGGGCACCAGTTCGCGAGAGCGTCCTTGCGGTAAGCCAGGCCCCGTTCGAAGAAGCGGATGAAGAACCACTGGTTCCACTTGTAGAACTCAGGGTCGCAGGTGTGGAATATCCGGCCCCAGTCGAAGGAATAACCGAGCCGGATCATCGATGCCTTGTGCTTCCCGATGTTCTCGTACGTCCACTTCTTCGGGTGGATCCCCCTCTTTATCGCCGCGTTCTCAGCGGGCAAGCCGAACGCATCCCACCCGATCGGGTTGAGGACCACGTGGCCCTGCATCCTCCAGAAACGGCTGAGGGCATCGTGGATCGAGAAGATCTCGACGTGACCCATGTGGAGATCCCCCGAGGGGTACGGGAACATCGTGACCGCGTACTTCTTGTCGCCGCCGGGTCTCTCGGGAGCAGCCCACGGATTGGTCTCGGCCCACTGCTTGCTCCAGCGGCCCTCGATCTCAGCGAAGTCATAGTCGCGGCTCATGTCAGCGAACTTTAAGCGGTGGGGCAGGTTGCGAACGGGCCGCTACGGAACTCGGGGACGGATGTGAGTTCGTCTTCTGCCAGCTTCCTTCTATCGGTCATCTCGGGTCGTTCGATGAAGCGGCCGCCCGTCGGTTCGAAGAAGCGCCGGACGACCTTGTAGTCGTCGCCCGAACGGACGGCGGACGTCACGACGATGAGAGGTGACTCCTTGAAGCAATCAACAGCATCGAGGTGCCCCGCACTCCCACCGAATGCGAAATAGCCGTCTCCACCGGCGACTCGGATGGGCACCATGGCCCCACCCGCCCAACGGAAGACGGAGGCGAACTGTGTCGAGGCCCCTGCCCCCACCAGGATCACCACGTCCACCCCGGTCTCCTCGTCGATCTGTGCGGAGCCGATGATCCGTCCGAAGACGAGAGGGTCGGCTCCGGCCGGCCCGATGGGCTCGATGACCCCGCTATGGGTGGTGGTTCCCTTCTCTACGACCGTGAAGGCGAGGCACTCCGGAGTGCCCTCCGGATCGAGATGCATCGAGATCCGGTCGTCCACTCCATCTCCATCCACATCGATGACGAGGGTGGGTGGGAACCGCTTCGAGATATCGGATGCGATCGCCTCTTCGTTGGGACAGTCGGATGAGGTGACGAAGGTTTCGGAGGGTTGGGTGTCACTTGCACTCGGCGATGGCTGACGGACCGGGGGGTCCTCACCCGGATCACATCCAGTCAGGACCAGCACAACCGCGAGCAGCGCTACCGCCTTCTTAGGCATCTCGTAAGACTCCCATCTCAGCGGATCGTCGATCGAGCAGTGGCCGGGTCCGGTCCGATCCCGAGGCGAACCACTTCTCCCTCACATGTCAGAACTGCGCTGCCGCGATCGTGTCTGAGCGCCATCTCTTCGTGGGGGGCCCGCGATATCTCCTTCGCATCGGGGAACGTCGCCCGATACCAGTCTTCGATCGCGGTGCACAGAGCTCGTCGGGGATAGTCACCTCGCTGAGACAGCGAGATGGCGAAGGCCAACCTGCGGCCGCGCGTCCAAGCCGCCGTGCGACCTCGATAGAGAGCCCCCGCATACTCACGCGCTATGTCGGCCGGCCATCCGATCGACCTGTCGCCGCCGGGCGCCTCGAAGAGGAACAGCAACTCGGCCGTCCCGATCGTCGAGGATTGACGTCGTACCCAATCTCTCCCGAGAGAGCCGAGCGCCGGAGGCGCTTTCCCCGCCGGCTCTTCACCCAGTCGCCCGGGGAAGATGACCTGATCGGTGGAAGTAGGGGGGTTGGAATAAGCGACGTCGATCAGGTCCCATCCTCCCCGCGCATGCAGATCGCAAACGAAGGCCGGACCCTCGACGTATGGGAAGGCGAGGCTCCTCAGCAAGAAATGCGGGATCGCATCGAGGTTGGCTCCGCCACTCTCTTCTTGGAAGCGGGCGAGGTTCTGTTCGGGGCTGAGGGTGAGGGCCGCGAACTGCTCTTGCAGGATCACCGCATCACCCTCGATGAGCGACCTGATGGCGTACTGCTCCTCCGATTCCCTCTCCGGGAAATGTCCTTTGACGGGCCAGGGCAAGGCCTGATCCGTGAGGGCGTGGTCCATCTCGTGCGCGAGCGTCACTGCCCCTGAAGGTGTCACGGACTCGTCGTCGGAGGTCGACCTGACGAAGAGCTCATCCTTGTTCGGGAGGTAGTAACCGAGGATCGATCCACCGACGAGCTCTTTCGTCAGCTCCACCAGGTCGGCCCCCGGTTCGATCGCGCCGAGGACTATGAGGATGTCGCCCAGGAGCCGAAGGTCTTTCACCTGGCGAGGTTTGGTTACCTGAGCGGTGATGCGCTTTCGCATCTCTTCGGGGCTGATGAACCGCGGTTCGACGATCGTTTCGAACTCGAGCCCACGGATCGCTTCGACCGCATCCCCGACCCGGGTAACGAAACCCTCGTCGAGGCTAAGAGGCTCGATCGAGTCCCGGAATGGTTCTGCATCCTCCGGGGGGCTGAGGCAGGCGGTGACGTCGGTCGCCGTGCGGATCGCCTCGGCCGGCAGACCGGTGAGGGCAGGCGGCGCATCGCCTCCGGGCCTGGAGATCGGGGAAGGAGAAGGTTGCACGGGCTGCTCGTCGACCAGGTTCAGCGCCGAGAGAAGTGGTGCGATCCCGTACGCGATCAGGAACAGAAGGGCGATCCCGAGCGCGACACCAACCACCCAGGGCTGGACGCGGGGAGATAGCGGCTCTTCGTCCTCCCACTCGGGAATCATGTGTTGGGAGGCTAGTTGGTGGTGGAGTTAGTTGGTGCGTCGTCTCCGCGAGATCCCGAGTGCCCCGAGACCGGCCAGCGGAACGATCAGCCATGCGGTCCGGAGGTCCTGACTGCTCTGGCGGCTGCTCGTGGGTGTGGTCCTACCCATCGACTGCTGCTCTCCCGTGTCGGCTGGGTCCGGTTGCCCGGCTCCACTCGCGTCGATCGCGAGGTCATAGGTGAGGTCGCGGGCGTCGCTGTCGACCAACAGCGACATCACCCACGCCTTGTTCGGCACCCAGCCCATCCCTTTGTCGGATCTCAGATCGTCGAGCAACAGATCGGAAGCCTCGCGGCTCGCCTCCAAGACGAGACCGCGCTCACCCGGCTCTACCGTCGCGGGGAGGATCGCCGGCTCTATGTCGGTCAGCAGGTAGACGTTCGCGCCCCCGTCGCCACCCGGGTTCTTACCGAGCCCAAGGATCCGAAGGGGGCCCCATGGGTTGTCGGTGGGGATACGGAGATGGATAGGCACACCGTCGCCGACCTCATACTGCTGCTCCTCCGCCTTCTTCGGGATGAAGCGAGCGGCCATGAAGATC